>JAHCKS010000090.1 GCA_026125665.1 Rubrivivax sp. | reverse complement strand
CTCGCCGAGCGCCTTGCGCAGCACGCTCTTGACGTACTCGTTGGTGTCGGCGACGAGGATGTGCTCGCTGGCCGCCATCTCCTCGAACTTCTCGAACACGTCGTCGACACGCTCGCGCGGCACGGCGCGCATCCTGGCGATGGTTTCGCCGAGGCGCTGCACCTCCTTGGGCGAGAGGTACCTGAAGATCTCGGCCGCCTCCTCCTCGCCCAGGCTCATGAGCAGGATGGCGGCGTTCTCCAGGCCTTGGTCGTCGAGGGCGGCCATGTGCGTGCGTGTCCGCGTGCCTCAGGTGGCCTCGCCGTTGACCCAGCCGCGCACGATGCTGGCCACGGCTGCCGGGTTCTCCTTTGCGAGGCGGCGCGCCGCCTCGAGGCGCTGGGCGCCGGCCGGTGGCTCGAGCGCGGGCAGGCCCGGGCCGCCCTGCGCCGGCGTGTCGCCGCCCACCACCTCGTCGATCTGCGCCCCGGGCGCCGGCATGCCCGGCGTGAACATCGCCTTCATCGCCGGGCGCAGCAGCGCGAACACGACGACCAGGCCCAGCAGCGACAGGGCCACCGGCGCGGCCGTGCTCTTCAGCAGGTCGACGAGCCACGGCTGCTGCCACGGCGGCACGTTCTCGGCCGCCGGCGCCGGCTCGGCGCGGAACGGCGCGTTGATGACCTTCACCTGGTCGCCGCGCTCGCTGGAGAAGCCGATGCCCTGCTGCACGAGTGCCGTCAGCTGCTCGAGCTCCTTCTCGGTCAGCGGCACCGAGCTCGTCTTGCCCTTGCCGTCGGTGACGCTGCGATGGTTCACGACCACCGCCGCCGAGAGCCGCCGCACCTGGCCGGGGGCGGCGCGCGTCACGGTGACGGTCTTGTCGAGCTCGTAGCGCGTGGCGCCTTCGCGCGTGCTGCTGGCGCCGGCGGCTGCGCCACCGGCACCCTGCAGCGGCGCGGACGCGCCGTTGACCGGCGCCGTGGCGTTCACCGGTGGCTGGTTGCTCTGCGCGCCGGGCACGCCGGCGGGCGTGGCGCTGCCCGGCTGCGTGCTCTCCTGCGTGCGCTGCTCGCGGATGGCGATGCGCGCGTCGGCACCCTGGTTCGGGCGCCAGGCCTCGGCCGTCTGCATGACCTGCGAGAAGTCGATGTCGGCGGTGACGCTGGCGCGCACGTTGTCGCGGCCCACGACGGGCTCCAGCAGTGCGAGGATGCGGCGCAGGTGCGAGGCCTCGATCTCGCGGCGGAACTGCAGTTGCGAGCCGTCGAGCCCCTCGGCGCTCTCGGCGCCTTCCCCCGGCGCGGTGCCCGACAGCAGCGTGCCGCTGCCGTCGATGACGCTGACGGCCTTCGGGCTCAGCTCGGGCACGCTGGCGCTCACCAGGTGCACGATGCCGGCGAGCTGCGCGCGCTCGAGCGTGCGGCCCGGGTGCAGGTTGACGACGACGCTGGCGCTGGGCTTCTGCTGCTCGCGGAAGAAGCCGTTCTGGTGCGGGATGGCGAGGTGCACGCGTGCCGACGCCACCGAGGCCAGGCTCTGGATCGTGCGTGTCAGCTCGCCTTCGATGGCGCGCTGCACGTTCATGCGCTCCTGGCCCTGCGTCTGGCCGAATGGCGACTTGTCCAGCAGCTCGTAGCCCGGGCCGGCGCTGCCCGTGCCGAGGCCGCCGGTGGCGATGCCCGCCGCCGAGAGCTTCATGCGCAGCTCGTGCACGCGCGCAGCGGGCACCATCAGCGCGCCGCCGCCTTCGCTGAAGCGGTACGGCACGTTCATCTGCGTCAGCCGGTCGATGACGACGCCGCCGTCCTTCTCCGACAGGTTCGGGAACAGCACGCGCCAGTCGCCGTTGCGGGCGTTGCCGGCGAGCAGCACGAGCACGGCGGCGAGCGCGGCGATGCCGGCCAGCGCCATCAGCTGCATGCGGCCGGGCAGGGCACGCCAACGCTCGACGAAGCCGTGGCGGTTGGTGGTGGCCGGTGTCGCCACCGGCAAGGCGGCGGCGTTGGCGGGGACGGTCGCGACGGCGTTGTCCATGCGGGCAGGGTCGGCGGGCGCTCGAAGCAGGGGGAAGCGGGCAGGGGGAGGGAAACTGCGCCGCATTGTTCGGTGCGCGGGCTGCGCCGGTGGGGCGAGAAGCCGCCCAAAGCCCGGCCTCTTCCCGCCGTGGCGTCGGTGCGCGCCGCCTACAGTGCAGCCACCCGTGAAAAGCGCATGAACCCGCCATGAACGAGGTCCGGCTCAAACCCTTCGACTTCAACGCCGCACTGGCACGTGCAGGGCTGCAGCCCAACGGCCTGCCGCGCGCGGACGGCGCCGGTGCCCCGGGCGGCGGCTTCCGCACCGCGATGGCCGAGGCCCTGCAGGGCGTGAGCCGCTCGCAGCTCGAGGCGCAGCGCCTGCAGCGCGAGCTGAGCCTGGACAACCCGACCGTCAGCGTCGAGGAGACGATGCTCGCGATGCAGAAGGCCAACGTCGGCTTCCAGGCGGCGCTGCAGGTGCGCAACCGGATGCTCTCGGCCTACAGCGAGATCATGAACATGCAGGTCTGACGCGCGAGGCGCCCATGCGCCTCCGGCGCCTCGCCGAAGAAGGCCCCGGAGGGAGCGCCGCCCGGCAGACCGGCAACCGCCTCACCTGTGGACGCTGGGCCGGCCCAGGGATCGTGCGGGGTCGAAGCTCCGTTCAGCACTTCGCGACGCGCGCCGATCGTCCGGAAGGATCGCAGACGCGTGCGCGCCCGAAGCGCGACACGTGCACCTCGATGCGCCGGTCGCCGGCGGTGAAGACCGCGGCAAGCACCGGGTCGGCCTGGCCGTCGGCGTGCATGCGAACCGGGCCCGCCTGCACGAGCTGCACGCCGGGGTGGTCCGTGGCCGGCACCACCTTCAGGCGGCAGGTCGGCGCGGTGGCGTCGTCGCTGGCGCCGCACGGGCAGGTCGCCGTCGTGGCCACCGCCCAGCACCAGGAAGGGCTGCCGGTGCCCGCGAGCTGCATCCCCACGTGCAGGGTCTGGCCGCGCCGGGCCGCCTCGTGACGCGCATCGGCGATGTCGGCGGCCATCAGCTCGGCCGCGGCGACGAGCCGACCGCTGCGCAGGTGGGCCGACATGCCCGGCACGGCCATGGCGCCGAGCACGGCCAGCACGGCCATGACGACGACCAGCTCGAGCAGCGTGAGCCCGCGCCCGAGCCCGGCCATGCGGCCGGTGCGGCGCGGCTGTCGCCGGTCCGCGCGGGACGAGTGGCGCGGGCCCATCAGCGGTTCCAGCAGCGCCCGTCGGGGCCGAGCGTGGCGAAGCCCTGCCGCACCTCCAGGCTGAGCGCGGCGCAGGCCGCATCGCCCTCCTGCGGCCCGCCGGCGCGTGCGACGGCGCGGGCGCGGTACGACTCGGCACCGGTGGGCTCGAAGGCGATGTCGTAGCGGCCGCCGGTGGTTCGTGCGCCGATGCCGACCTGGCGCAGGTCGTTGGCGTACAGGCCGAAAGTCTCGCGGTGGCGCTCCTGGGCCAGCTGCAGCTTCTGCAGCGCCTCGATCGCCTCGGCCCGGCCGGCGCGCTGCAGCTGGTGCCGGTACGAGGGCCACGCGAGCGTGGCCAGCAGCACGCCGACGGCAGCCGCCACCAGCACCTCGACGAGGGTGAAGCCGCGTGGCCGCATGGGCTCGGGTCCGGTCCGGCGCGCCCGGTCGGGTTCAGGCGCGCTGCGCGGCGCGCGCCTGCGCGCGCTGGCCGAGGCGCTGGCGCACCTGGGCTTGGTCGACCCAGCGCTGCAGCGTGCGCTCGTCCTCGGGCCGCTGCAGCCGCCATTCGCAGCCCAGGCGTGCGCCGCCATGAGCGCCGTCCACTTCGGCCGCGCCCGGGCCGAGGTGCGTCACGTGCTGCAGGGTCAGCGTGACACGCAGCCGTGTGTCGGGGTCGAGCTCGATCGTCACGCCGCCCAGGCGCGTGCCCGGCTGCAGCAGCGGCACGTCGTCGGGCAGGCGCAGCGCGCAGCCGCCGAGGCTCAGGTCGAGCACGCGCAGCGCCAGCGACATGTCGGGAATCGCTGGGTGGCGCAGGTACGCCACCGGCGACGTGACGGGCGGGCAGACCCGATAGGTCTCGCGGCGCTGGAAGCGCAGCAGCTCGTCGGGGAAGGCGCACTGCAGCACGGCGCTGGCGCTGCCGCGCACGAGCACGAGCCCGTGCAGGTCGAACTGCAGCTTGACCTGGCCGGGGTGGGCGACCGCGGTCACCTCGTCGGCGTCGAGCAGGCTCGCCAGGTGCGCCGTCGGCAGCTCGGGGCCGGCCACGGCAAACGCCAGGCGCGAAGCGCTGGCGTCGACCACCCACAGCGTCGTGCGCAGCGAGGCGCCCTCGCGCGTGTGCATCAGCACCGGCGTGCCGCTATCGCGCAGCTGGACGAGCAGTGCCAGCCGCTCGGCGGCGTTGGCGACGCGGTAGTCGTCGCGTGCGGCGGCAGCCCCGTGGGCGTCGTGCTGGAGCTCGGCCTGCATGGCCCCGTCCTCCGGCCGCTCAGTGCAGCGTGCGCCGGCGCCCGGCCAACGTCTCGTCCAGCGTCGCCAGCCAGGGCTCGGCGAGCTGGCGGATCTCGGCGTCGTTGACGAGGATGCGCTGCATGATGCGCGACTTGGTCTTCGCCGCCTCCGCCGACGCCGCCTCGGCGTCGGTGTCGACGGCGGCGGCGCGGTGCCCCTGCGCCGCGTGCTTGAGCTGGCTAATGAGCAGCACGCAGGCCCCCTCGAGCTTGACCACCTCGTCCCAGTTGCCGTTGCGCGCGGCGTTCAGCATGTCGGCGCTGGCGCGCTCGATGGCTTCGTAGTAGGTGAGCAGTTGCGGGTCCATCGGGCGGAACGGCGCAGAGCCGGGTGAGTCGGGTGGAGTCGTGTGGGGTGGGGTGCGCAGCGGGCGTGGCATCAGCGGCGTGCAGGCGCCGCCTCGGCCTCTTCGGCGATGGCCAGCCACGCCTCGTGCAGCGGGCGCATCAGGCGCTGGCATTCCTCCAGTGCGGCCTCGTCGTTGCGCAGGTTGGCCAGCGTCAGGCGCATGGCCAGGTAGCCGTAGAGGTCGTCGAGGTCGCGCGCCAGCGTGCCGCCGGCACGCAGGTCCAGGCCGGCGCGCAGCCCTTCCTCGACGATGCGCACGGCACGGCCGATCGCCGCGCCCTTGACCTCGAGGCGCTGCTCGCGCAGCGCGCCGCGTGCCTGCGCCAGGGCTTCCATGAAGCCCTCGAAGAGCATGGTGACCAGCTCGTGCGGCGAGGCGCCGTCGACCTTGGACTCGACGCGCACCTGCTGGTAGAGCCCGCCCAGCGCATGGCGGGCGGCGGCGTTCGCGAAGGGCTGGGCGGTGGCGTACATCTTGGTGGCGGGGTGTGCGCTTGGATGCACCCGTTATCGGCCCCCGCCGAGAGCCACTTGAGGCGAGGGCCCGCACGCCCGTGCGCCTCTTTCCCGGCTTTTCGACTCGGGCTGATCCGGCCTTGCCGGGCCACTTGAACCGCCGCGGGGGGGCGGGCCGGGCGTGCCCGGCCCTGGCGGCGCTCAGCGGTCGCCGTTGCTGGCCGCGAGGCCGGCAAGCTGCTGCGTGACGTAGCTGTTCAGCGCGTTCAGGCGCGCCAGGTTCGAGTCCATGGCGGTGAACTGCTGCACGAGGCGCTGCTCGAAGCGCCCGACGCGGTCCTCGAGGCGGTTCTGCTTCTCGCTGTTCTGCGTGATCAGCTTGCGCAGGCCTTCGGTGCGCGTGGTCAGCGTGCCGTCCACCGCAAGCAGCTCGGTGGCCAGCGTCGCGAAGCGGCGCGCGAAGCCTTCGTTGGCCGGCTCCAGCGCGTCGGCGTTCGTGAACGCCTTCTTCATCGCGTCGAGGTTGCCGAGCGCCTTGTCGAGCTTGCCGCTGTCCACGGCGAGGGTGCCGTCACGCTGCAGCTCGAGGCCGACGTCCGACAGGCGCCCGAACACCGACGAGGCGCCCGAAACGGTGTTGAGCACGCCGCGCAGGCGCGACAGCACGTTGCCGACGGCGCTGTCGCCCTGCAGCGGGCCGCCGACCTTGGAGTTGGGGTCGTACCGGGTCTGCTCGCCGATGTACCTGGCGAGGTCGCTGTAGGCGCTGGCGAGGGACTTGACGGCCTCGGTGATGGCCTCGCGGTCGGGGCTCACGTCGACGTCCACCGGCGTGGCGCTGGTGCCGCGCAGGCGCAGCGTCAGGCCCTCGACGACCCCGGCCAGCTCGTTGCTCGCCGACTCCACGGCGACGCCGTTGACGCTGGCCGTCGCATTCGCGGCGGCCTGGTTGAGCAGCATGCCGGTGGTGCCGCCCGGCGGGTCGAAGGCGACGCGCGACAGGCCCACGGCGTCCGCGTGGTTGCCGTCGTCGTCGGCGGCGGTGATGCGGAAGCCGTTCGCCGCGCCGGTGGCCGACGAGCGCAGCGCCAGGCGCGTGCCGTTGGCGTCGGTGACGAGGCTGGCGCTGACGCCGGCGCCCAGCGCGTTGATCTTGTCGCGCAGCGTCTGCACCGTGTCGGCGGCGGTCACCGCCAGCTGCACGGCGGTGGCGCCGGCCTTGGCCGTGAACGCCGCCTGGCCGGCGCTCCAGCTGCCCACCTCGATCGTCAGGGTGCCCGAGCCGACGAGGGCGCTGGCGTCGGGGAACGCGGAGCCCGAGGCGATGGTCTGCGCCGCCGCCAGCGCCGTGACGCTGACGGCGTAGCTGCCGCTGGCGGCCGAGCTGCCGCCGACGGCCGTGACGACGGCCTCGTTGGCACTCCTGGCCACCGACTGCGTCCACACGCCCGAGCCGGCCGTGCCCTTGAGCTTGTTGGCCGCGTCCTGGATGCGCGACACCAGGCTCTGCACCTGGCCGAAGCTGCTCACCTTGGTCTGCAGCTTGCTGGCCTCGGCCTTCATCTGCTCGAGCGGCTTGCGCTCCAGCGCCACCAGCTGCGTGAGCATGGTGTTCAGGTCGATGCCACTGCCGATGCCGAGTGAGGTGAGCGCGGGCATGCTGGGGTTCCCGGGAGCGCCGCCGCGGGCGGCGGCGCCGAATGACCAAGGGGCTCGTCAGGGGTGGCCGCGGCGCTCGTTGCCGCGTTTGCCGCCCCCTTGGAGCCCCTTATCGGCCGGCTGAAGCGCTGCTTGAGCCGGCCGGGTGTGAAGTTGTGACCTAACGTTGCAGCAGCTGCAGCACCTGAGTCTCGGGAGCAGCAGGTGCCTGGGATCGCTCCGTTCCTCAGCGCTGCAGCAGCTGCAGCACCTGCTGGGGCAGCTGGTTGGCCTGCGCGACCATCGCGTTGCCCGCCTGCTGCAGGATCTGCGCGCGGCTGAGCGCGGCCGTCTCGGCGGCGTAGTCGGCGTCCATGATGCGGCTGCGCGCCGCCGCCTGGTTCTCGGCACCGACCATCAGGTTGCTGATGACGTTCTCGAAGCGGTTCTGCACCGCGCCGAAGGCCGCCCGCTGCGCGTTGATCGAGTCGATCGCCAGGTCGATGGCGGCCATCGCGGCGAGCGCGAAGCTGCCGTCGGTGCCCGAGATCAGCGTCGTCGGGTCGGTGCCGACGGCGGCGCCGACGGCGGCGGTGATGGTGACGCTCTGCGTCCAGTCGAAGGCGCTGACGCTGATCTGGTCCAGCGCCGCATCGGTGTTGGCGCCGACCTGGAAGGTCGAGGTCAGCGTCGTGGCGAGGATGTTCTGGCCGTTGAACTGCGTGCCGCCGAGCGTGCGCTGCGACTCGCGCGCCAGCTGCAGGTACTCGTCGTTCAGGCTGTTGCGGTCGACGTCGGTGTTGGTGCCGTTGGCCGCCTGCACCGCCAGCTCGCGCATGCGCTGCAGCATGTCGCTGACCTTGCCGAGCGCGCCTTCGCCGACCTGCGCCATCGAGATGCCGTCGTTGGCGTTGCGCATCGCCACGTTCATGCCGCGCATCTGCGTGTTCATGCGCTCGGCGATGGCCAGGCCCGCCGCGTCGTCCTTGGCGCTGTTGACGCGCAGGCCGGAGCTGAGGCGCTGCATCGCCACGGCAAGCGACGACTGGCTCGTGCTCAGGTTGCGCTGTGCGTTGAGCGAGACGAGGTTGGTGTTGATGGTCTGGGGCACGGGGCGACTCCTTGCGGTCCTTGAAGCGCAGTGCCGGCAGGTTAAGGGCGCTCACCCGACCGCGGTCGGGCGATAAGGGGGGCGAAAGCGGCGCAAATGGAAAGGGGCCCGCCGCGGCTGCGGCGGGCCCCTTGCGGGCTTGTTGCGGGCTTCTCGCGGGCTCGTTGCGAGGAGCCCGGTGCCACCCGGCGGGCGGCCGGGGCGTCAGCGCAGCAGCGCCAGCACCTGCTGGGGCAGCTGGTTGGCCTGCGCGACCATCGCGTTGCCGGCCTGCTGCAGGATCGACGCGCGCGACAGGTTGGACGTCTCGGTGGCGTAGTCCGCATCCATGATGCGCGAGCGCGCGGCGGTCTGGTTCTCGACCGCCACCATCAGCGAGGCGACGACGTTGTCGAAGCGGTTCTGCACCGCACCGAACGTGGCGCGCTGGCTGTTGACGCTGTCGATGGCCGCGTCGATGGCGGTGATCGAGGCGAGCGCGAAGCTGCCGTCGGTGCCGGCGATGGCCGTCGTCGGGTCGGTGCCCACCGCCGCGCCGATGGCCGTGGTGATGGCGGCCACGCTCGTCCAGTCGAAGGCGGCGACCGAGATCTGGTCCAGCGCCGCGTCGGTGTTGGCACCGACCTGGAAGGTCGAGTTCGTCGTCGTGGCGAGGATGTTCTGGCCGTTGAACTGCGTGCCGCCGAGCGTGCGCGCGGCTTCACGCGACAGCTGCAGGTACTCGTCGTTCAGGCTCGTGCGGTCGCTCGTCGTGTTCGTGCCGTTGGCGGCCTGCACGGCGAGCTCGCGCATGCGCTGCAGCATGTCGCCGACCTTGCCGAGCGCCCCTTCGGCCGTCTGCGACATCGAGATGGCGTCGTTGGCGTTGCGGATCGCGACGGTCATGCCGCGCACCTTGGTCTGCATGCGCTCGGCGATGGCCAGGCCGGCGGCGTCGTCCTTGGCGCTGTTGACGCGCAGGCCGGAGCTCAGGCGCTGCATCGAGACGGCCAGGGCGCTCTGGCTCGAGCTGAGGTTGCGCTGGGCGTTCAGCGAAACGAGGTTGGTGGTGATCGAGGTAGCCATTCGAGAAGACTCCAATAGGGGTGATGGACCACAGGCAGTTCAGCGGCTTGGGGCATGTGGTCCCCTCTCTCCTTAAGGACCGCGCACCTTTCGCCACCCGTCCCTTCGGGGCTTCGCACCCTCTCAGGGACTCGCCCGGGCAACCCGTTGCCGCGTGGCCGCCTCTGGATAGGCGTGCCGCTCGGCCCGTTCCGCTCCGGACCCGCGCCCACCTTGGCGAGCACGTTGAGCCGGTTTTCGGCGCACCCGATCGGAGCTTTAGCGCCTTTTTTCGCGCCTTGTTCGGCGGCCGGCGCGGCCCGGCTTGACGAGAAGGTGCGCTGAACCCGGCCATTTCGGCGCCTCGCGCCGGGGCTTGAACGTGATCATCGGCAGCACGGCCGCGGGTGCCTCTTCGCCCCGTGCGCCCCTGCCATGACGACAAGACGACTGCACATCGGAGGCGCCGAGGCCCGCGCGGGCTGGGAGGTGCTGGACGTGCGCGAAGGCGCGCACGTGGACCACGTGGGCAACGCGCAGGACCTGTCGCGCTTCGCCGACGGCACCTTCGCCGAGCTCTACGCCTCGCACGTGCTGGAGCACTTCGACTACGCCGACGAGCTCCCGCGCGTGCTGGCCGAGTGGTTCCGCGTGCTCGCGCCCGGCGGCGTGCTGCGCCTGTCCGTGCCCGACATCGACATCCTCGCGCACCTGCTGCTGCAACGGCACGTGCTCGACGTGAACCAGCGCTTCCAGGTGATGCGCATGATCTTCGGCGGCCAGACGCACGCGCACGACCACCACCGCGTCGGTCTGAACCAGGACTTCATGGCCGCCTACCTGGTGCGCGCCGGTTTCGTGAACCTGCAGCGCGTGGGCCGCCACGGCCTGTTCGCCGACACCAGCGAGACGGTGGTGCTGGGCACGCCGATCAGCCTGAACATCGTCGCGCACAAGCCGGCGCCGGGCGCGCCCGCCGGCCGGGCCGCGAAGGCGCCGCAGGGGGTGACCGCATGAACCTGCCGACCACGCCCACGGCACCGCGCACGGGCCGCGGCCACGCACACTGGCAGCAAGGCGTCGCCCGCGTCAACGAGCGCGACTGGGTCGGCGCCGCTCGCGCGTTCCGCCGTGCCGTGCGCGTCGCGCCCGGCGATGCGCTGTACTGGATCAACCTGGCCAACGCCTGCCGCCATGCGGGCGATCACGCACGCGCGCTGGCCGCGGCCGAACGTGCGCTGGCGCTCGACGGTGCGCAGCCGCTGGCGCTGCGCCTGGCCGGCGAGGCGCTGGCCGCGCTGCACCGCTACGCCGACGCGGTGGCGATGTTCGAGCGGCTGGCGGCCACCGGCACGCGCGAGCCCGACGCGATGCTGCAGCACGCCGCGATGCTGCAGGCGCTGCGCCGGCCCAAGGAGTCGATCGAGCTGCTGATGGAAGCGGCGGCGATCGAGCCTTCGATGATGCAGCTGCACGCCATGATGGCCACCGCCTTCCGCGACATGGCGCTGCAGCGCGAGGCCATCGAGTGCCTGAAGACCGTGCTCGCGCTCGACCCGGGCAACCTGCAGGCGCTTGCGCACCTGTCGTACGAGAAGCGGCACGTCTGCGACTGGGCCGATCTCGACGACGACGTGTGCCGGCTGGAACAGGTGCTGGCCACGTCGCCGGCCGGCATGGCGCGGCTGGCCAGCGTGTTCAGCCTGCTGTCGCTGCCGCTGGCGCCCGAGCTGCAGCTCGCCGCGGCGCGCGGCGAGGCGCTTGCCGCCATGGTGGGCGCGCCCGAGCTGCCGGCGCTGACGCCGGCCGAGCGTGCCGCGCGCAGCGCACCGACGCACCGGCCGGTGCTTGCGCTGCTCTCGTACGACTTCCACGAGCACCCGGTGTCGCAGCTCATCGTCGAGATGCTCGAACGCATCGACCGCTCGCGCTTCGAGATCGTGCTGTACTCGACCGGGCGCGACGACGGCTCGGCGATCCGCCGGCGGCTCGTCGCGGCCGCGGACCGCTTCGTCGATCTGCGCGGCACGAGCGACGCGCAGGCCGCCGAGCGCATCCGCGCCGACGGCATCGACATCCTCGTCGACCTGCAGGGCCACACGCGCGGCCACCGCAACGCCATCCTGGCGCGGCGGCCGGCGCCGCTGCAGGTGGCCTACCTCGGCTACCCGGGCAGCACCGGGGCGCCGTACATCGACTACTTGGTCGGCGACCCGCTCGTCACGCCGCTGGAACTGGCGCACCTGTACACCGAAAAGATCGCGCAGATGCCGCTCACCTTCCAGCCGAACGGCCGCTGGCGCCCGCTGCCCGACGCGGCGCAGCCGATGGGCCGCGCCGCGGCCGGCCTGCCCGAAGAAGGCTTCGTGCTCTGCGCCTTCAACCACACCTACAAGATCCTGCCCGAAGCCTTCGATGCCTGGTGCGCCGTGATGCGCGAGGTGCCGGGCTCGGTGCTGTGGCTGAAGGAGACGAACGGCCAGCTGCACGACAACGTGCGGCGCGAGGCCGAGGCGCGCGGCATTGCCGGCGAGCGCATCGTCTTCGCGAAGGCGGTGTCGTACGCCGAGCACTTCGCGCGGCTGGCGCTGGCCGATGTCTTCGTCGACACCTGGCCCTACAACGCGCACACCACGGCGGCCGATGCCCTGTGGGCCGGCGTGCCGGTGGTCACGCTCTTCGGCAACGGCTTCGCCTCGCGCGTGGCGGCGAGCGTGCTCAATGCGGCCGGCATCGGCGAGCTCGCGTTCGACAACGTGCACGACTACACCGTCGCCGTCATCGCGCTGGCGCGCGAGCCGGCCTTGCTGGCCGGCTACCGCCGGCATCTCGACACCCATCGTGGGGAGCTGCCGCTCTTCGACTGCGAGCGCTACACGCGCGAGCTCGAGGCGCTTCTCGGGCGCGCCTGGCAGCGTTGGGTGGACGGGCTGGCGCCGGAGCACTTGCCGGCAGCGTGAGCGCCAGGCGGCTCTCGGCCCGCCCGCTGCGGTCCCGCCAAGGGCAGGCGTTCTGGTGGCCCGGTACGGCCGGATCGGTATCGGAGCGCCCGGCCGGACAGGCGCGGCGAGCACTGCTTCGCGCCGTCCCCCGCCTCGCGGGGGTGCGCGACGGATACCTTGGTGTCATGTTCGCGGCAGCAGCCGGCGGCGTTCAATGGCGCCGTCGAACTGCCGGGGGCGCGACATGGACGCAGCGAAGGTTTCATCGGGGCGATCCTGCTGGCCGCATCGGGTGCCGCTGGCCCTGCCGCTGGCGCTGGCGCTGCTGGTGACCCCGGCGTGGGTGGCCGCGGGTCCGGACGCGGCGGCGCAGCGCGAACGCGCCGAACGGGCCGAGTACGCGCGGCGCCTGGACGGTTCGACCTTCTGGCGCCACGGCAGCGTTTCCAGCCGCTTCTGGGCCCCCGGAGCCGCGCGCATGGAGCTCGCCGGCGGCAGCCTCAGTGCCGGGCTGGCGGTGGGCGTGCGCGGCCCGCTGCGCTCGACGCTGGGCACCCGCGTGGCCCCGGCCATCGTGATGGAGACGAGCCATCGCTCCAACCTGACGCTGCTGGCCACCGGCAGCGGCGGCGCGATGCTCGTCTGGCAGCTGCGCGAGTAGGCGCAGCGCGCGTCCGGCGCCGCTGGCGCTGACAGCGCCGACGGCGCCCGGCGGCCGCCCCTCAGCGCCCGAGCAGCGCCGCGCCGTCGCGCGTGATGCCGCGCAGGAAGGCCTCGCAACGGGCCAGCTGCGCCAGGCTCACGAACTCGTCGGCCTGGTGCGCCTGCGTGATGCTCCCTGGGCCGCAGACGACGGTGGAAATGCCGGCGCGCTGGAAGATGCCGGCCTCGGTGCCGAAGGCGACATGGGTCGTGCGCGTGGTGCCGGCCAGCTGCAGCGCCAGGCGCACGGCGGGCTCTTCGGGCGGCACGCGGAAGGCCGGCATCTCGGTGATGCTCTCGAAGCGGAAGCCGGTGCCGGCGTCCACCGCCTGCATCGCCGGTTCGAGCGCGCGCGCCTCGGCCAGCACGCGCTGGTGCAGCGCTTCGGCGTCGACGCCGGGCAGGTTGCGCACCTCGTAGTGGAAGCGGCAGTCCTCGGGCACCACGTTGTCGGCGATGCCACCTTCGACCACGCACACGGCGGCCGTGGTGTAGGGCACATCGAAGCCGGCCTGGCGCGGCTCGCTGTCGCGCAGCTCGTCGGCGAGGCCCGAGATGCGGGCGATGACCTTCGCCGCCGCCTCCACCGCGTTCACCGCCTGCGGCGTCAACGACGAGTGCGCGGCATGCCCGCGCACGCGGCAGCGCCAGCGATAGACGCCCTTGTGCGCGATGGCCGGCACCATCTCGGTGGGCTCGCCGACGATGCACAGGCGCGGCGCGAGCCCCGCGTCGCGCAGGTCGGCGACGAGCTGCTTGGCGCCGAAGCCGCCCACCTCCTCGTCGTAGGTGAAGGCGTAGTGCAGCGCGAAGGGCAGGTCGGCCTCGAGCCAGTGGCGCGTCTGCGCCACGACGGCGCCGATGTAGCCCTTCATGTCGGCGCTGCCGCGGCCGTAGAGGCGGCCGTCGGCCACCTCGGCACCGAGCGGCTCGCGTGTCCACGCCTGGCCGTCCCAGGGCACCGTGTCGGTATGGCCCGAGAGCACCAGGCCGGCCGGCTTGCCTTCGCCGATCGTCGCGAAGAGGTTGGCCTTGCGGCGCTCGTCGTCGTGCGTGAGGCGCAGCGGCACACCGAGTGTTCGCAGCTCGTCGGCAATGGTCTCGATGAGCGCCAGGTTGGACTGCGAACTCACCGTGTGCAGGCGCACGAGGCGCCGTGCCCACTCGAGGGCCGGCAAGCTAGGGATGGGGGCGGCGGTGTCGTCCATGCGCAACTGTAGCCTTCGCCCCCGGCGCTAGCATGCCTGCATGAGCGCGCCGGGCTGCTCCCAGTCGCGCTCATCCCGCAGAAGCCATTCAAGGGCGAAGGTACTCCAGTGAGCGAGGGAGGGGCCATGGGCACCTCGAGCGCGCCGATCGCTCCCGCGGAGCCGGCGCTGGCCGGCCGCGTCGGCCCGGCGGAGATCCGCAGCGCGATGGAGCGCGTGCGGCGCGACGTGCGGCACACGCCGCTGTGGCGGCTGCCCGGCGCCGCGCTCGGCATCGGCTGCGCCGAGGTGTGGCTGAAGCTCGAGCACCTGCAGGTCTCCGGCAGCTTCAAGGCGCGCGGCATGTTCAACCGCCTGCGCTCGCACAAGGTGCCGGCGGCCGGCGTCACCATCGCCTCGGGCGGCAACGCCGGCATCGCCGCGGCCGTGGCGGCGCGCGCGCTCGGCGCGCGCTGCGAGGTCTTCGTGCCCGAAGTCACGCCGCCGTCGAAGCGCCGCCGGCTCGTGGCCGCGGGCGCGCAGATGACGGTGGCCGGCGCCACCTACGCCGAGGCGCTGGACGCCTGCCTGGAGCGCCAGCGCTCGAGTGGCGCCATGCTCATGCACGCCTACGACCAGGCCGAGGTCATCGCCGGTGCCGGCACGCTCGCCATGGAGATCGAGGCCGACGCCGGTGTGCCCGACCGCGTGCTCGTCAGCGTCGGCGGCGGCGGGCTCATCGCCGGCATCGCGGCGTGGTTCGAAGGCTGCACGCGCGTCGAGTCGATGGAGCCGCAGACGGCGCCCACGCTGCATGCCGCGCTGGCGCGTGGCGAGCCGGTGGCGGTCGAGGTGTCGGGCAACGCTGCCGATTCGCTCGGCGCGCGGCGCATCGGCAGCCTCGCCTGGCCGATCTGCCGCGAGCACGTGGTCGCTTCGTACCTGCTGCCCGACGACCTCATCGCCGCGGCGCAGGCGCGGCTGTGGTCCGACCTGCGGCTGGCCGTCGAGCCGGCGGCCGCGCTGCCGCTGGCCGCGCTGTGGGCCGGGGCGGTGCAGCTGGCGCCGGACGAGAAGGTGGCGGTCGTCCTGTGCGGCGCGAACTTCGACCCGGCGGCACTGGCCTGAGCCTGGTGCCGGCAGCGGCGGCGCGCCGGCCTGACTCGATTCAGCCGCCGCGCAGCCGCGCCGCCGCGGCGTCGATGCTCGAGCGCAGCTGCGCGAGCGTGGCCTGCACCGGGAACTGCGGAAACTCCGCGACGACGTTGGCCGGCGGATGGATCAGGAATCCGGCATCGGCCGCGCCGAGCATCGCCGTGTCGTTGTACGAGTCGCCCGCCGCGATGACCTGGAAGTTCAAGCCCTTCAGCGCGAGCACGGCCCGGCGCTTCTGGTCGGGCTGGCGCAGGCGGTAGTCGGCGACGAAGCCGTCGTCGTCGAGCAGCAGCCGATGGCAGAAGAGGGTGGGCCGGCCGAGCTGGCGCATCAGCGGATCGGCGAACTCGTAGAACGTGTCGGAGAGGATGATCACCTGGTAGCGGCCGCGCAGATCGTCGAGGAACTCGCGCGCGCCCTGCAGCGGCGACATGCCGGCAATGACGGCCTGGATGTCGGCGAGCCTTAACCCGTGGCGCCGCAGCAGCGCCAGCCGCCAGCGCATCAGCTTGTCGTAGTCGGGTTCGTCTCGCGTCGTGCGGCGGAAGTCGGCGATGCCGGTGCGCTCGGCGAAGGCGATCCACACCTCGGGCACGAGCACGCCTTCGAGGTCGAGGCAGACGATTTGCATGAACGGTCCGGTGACAAGCGACGAAGATGCTAGCGCAGGGGCTGCGCGCCGCGGTATGGTCTGCCGCATGCTCGACGCCCTGCGGCTGCAGCTGAAGTCGATCCGCCTGCAGCTGCGCTTTCTCGCGCCGCTGCTGCTGACGCTGGTCGCAGCCGCCTACCTGGCCGTGCCGCTGATGGACCAGGTGATGCTGCGCTGGTTCAGCCGCGACCTCAACAGCCGCGGCGTGCTGCTGGCCAATGCGCTGTCGGACTCCGTCACCGCGGCGCTGGCCGAGGGCCACAGCGCCCGCCTGCAGCCGCTGCTGCAACGCACGGCGCGTGACGAACGGTTGTTCGCCATCGCGCTGTGCGACGCGCGTGGCCGGCTCGTGCAGCACACCGAGCGCTACCCCGAAGCGCTCGACTGCGGCCGTGCGGCCTTCGTGGCGCAGACGGCCGAGCCGCGTTTCCCCCTCGAGGGCGGGCCGGTGCACGTGGGTGTGCACGCGGTGTTCGCCAACGCGCCGGCAGGCCCTGCGCCGACCGTGCCGACGCAGCCGGCGCCGCAGGCGCTGAGCCCGTCCGACCCGCAGGCCGCAGGCGCGGCCGCGCCCGCCGGCGCAGCGGCGTCGGCTGCGGGTGGCGCGGCCGAGCTCGTCGTCGCGACCACGGCCGCGGGCAAGGGGGCGCCCGATGCGGCCGTCGAGCTGCCGCCGATCGGCCACCTCGTGCTGCTGCACGACCTGAGCTTCATCGAGCTGCGCAGCCAGGACACGCGCCGCTACCTCATCGGCCTCATCGCCGCGCTCGGCCTCATCATCGCCCTGGTCACCGTGGTGGTGGCCCAGGTCAGCTGGTACGGCTGGGTGCGCGGCGTGCGCGCCATCCTGCGCGGCGAAGGGCTGCTGACGCCGCTGGTGCCGGCGCCCGAGCTGGAGCCGTTCGCGGCCGACCTGCGCTCGCGGCTGCGCGACCTCGAGGACGAGTACCGCCGCTCGCAGGGGCCCGATGCCGAGTGGACGGCCGAGCGGCTGCGCGCGCTGCTGCGCAGCCATCTCGCCGGCGACCAGGTGATCGCGGTGTCCAACCGCGAGCCCTGCATCCACGAGCGGGGCGAGGACGGCAGCATCGTCGTCAAGCGCCCCGCCAGCGGCCTCGTCACGGCGCTCGAGCCGGTCATGCGCGCCTGCACGGGCACCTGGATCGCGCACGGCAGCGGCAGCGCCGATCGCGAAACGGTGGATGCCGCGGACCGCGTCGCCGTCGCGCCCGAGCCCTCGGCGCGGCCCGGCGGCGGCGCCACCGGGGCCGAGTCGCGTTACTGGCTTCGCCGCGTGTGGATGACGGCAGAGGAGGAACGGGGCTACTACTACGGTTTCGCCAACGAGGGCTTGTGGCCGTTGTGCCACGTGGCGCACGTTCGGCCGGTGTTCCGCGAGTCCGACTGGCAGGCCTACCGCGAGATCAACCAGCGTTTCGCCGACGCCGTGGTGGCCGAGGCGCGCAGCGAGGATCCGGTGGTGCTCGTGCAGGACTACCACTTCGCGCTGCTGCCGGCGATGGTGCGCGAGCGGCTGCCGCAGGCGACCATCCTGACCTTCTGGCACATCCCGTGGCCGAACCCGGAGTCGTTCGGCATCTGCCCGTGGCGCGCCGAGATCGTGCGGGGCATGCTCGGCAGCACGATCCTCGGCTTCCACACGCGTTTCCACTGCAAGAACTTCATCGAGACGGTCGACCGCTACCTCGAGGCGCGCATCGAGCACGAGCACTCGACGATCAGCTTCCGCGACGAGGAGACGCTGATCGAGAGCTACCCGATCTCGATCGCCTGGCCCGAGCACAGCGAGCGCTGGCCGCCCGTGGCCGAATGCCGTGCGCGCGTGCTGGCGCGGCTCGGCCTGCAGCCGCACACCAAGCTCGCGCTCGGCGTCGACCGCTACGACTACACGAAGGGCATCATCGAGCGGCTGAACGCCGTCGAGCGCCTGCTCGAGAAGTGGCCGGCGTGGGCCGGCCGCTTCGTCTTCGTGCAGGTGGCCGCGCCGACGCGCAGCGATCTCGACGAGTACCGCAACTTCCAGGGCCGCGTGCAGCGCCTCGCCGAACGCATCAACCAGCGCTTCGGGCGGCCCGGCTACCAGCCGGTGCACCTGCTGGCGCAGCACCACGACCACGACGCGCTGACCGAGCTGTACCGCGCCGCCGACCTGTGCGTGGTGACCAGCCTGCACGACGGCATGAACCTCGTCAGCAAGGAGTACGTCGCGGCGCGCGACGACCTCGCCGGCGTGCTCGTGCTCAGCCGCTTCGCCGGCGCGGCGCGCGAGCTGCACGAGGCGCTGATCGTCAACCCGTACCACGTCGAGGAGACGGCCGACGCGCTGAACCGCGGCGCCACCATGCCGGCGGCCGAGCAGCGCGAGCGCATGATGAGCCTGCGCGCCACGGTGCGCGAGTTCAACGTCTACCGCTGGGCGGGGCGCATGCTGTCCGACGCGGCCCGCTGGCGGCTGCGCGCGCGCATCGAGGCGCGGGTGCAAAGGCACCGCATCGGCTGACCGGGGCGAGCGCCTGCCGGCGCGTCGCCGCCCTGAAGAGTTCTGAAGGCTGCGGGCCGGGCGCGCCGCGGCGGCGGCGATCGGGCACGATGCGGGCGCCGCCGGAGCACTGCCCATGCCTCGCCCGACCTACTCCTTCCGCGACTTCGAGGTCCTCGTCGACGAGCGTCGCGTGCTGCGCGCCGGCGAGGCACTGCCCGTCGGGTCGCGGGCGCTCGACGTGCTGCTGGCCCTGCTGGAGCGGGGCGGCGAGCTGGTCACCAAGGAGCAGCTCCTGGTGCGGGCCTGGCCGGGCCTCGTGGTCGAGGAGGCCAACGTGCACACGCAGGTGTCGCAGCTGCGCAAGTGGCTCGGGGCCGACGCCATTGCCACCGTGGCCGGCCTGGGCTACCGGTTTGCCTTGCCGTTGCGCCAGGCGTCGCGGGCGGCGCCGCCGCTCGCGCTGCCCGCGGAGCGTACGCCGTTCGTCGGCCGGGAGGCGGCCCTGGCCGAGGCCGAGCGGTCGCTGGCGGCGACACGCCTGCTGGCGCTGGTGGGCATCGGCGGCAGCGGCAAGACCCGGCTGGCCCTTCGCCTGGCGCAGCGCGCCGGCGGCGCGTTCGCCGACGGTGCGGCGTGGGTGGATCTGGCGCCCCTGGCCGACGCGCGCCAGCTGGCCGCCGCGGTGGCACAGGCCGTCGGCTGCCGGCTCGACGATGCCGCCGACGCGCAGGCCGCGCTCGTGCCGTGGCTGCGGCCCCGCGAGGTGCTGCTCGTGCTGGACAACTGCGAGCACCTGCTCGACGCGGTGGCCGCCCTGGCCGACACGCTGCTCGCCGCCGCGCCCGGGTTGAAGCTGGTGGTCACGAGCCGCGAGCCGCTCGGCCTGCCTGGCGAGGCCTTGCTGCCGGTGCGCCCCTTGGAGCTGCCGCCGGTGCAGTGCGACGCCGACCAGGCCGCGGCCAACGAGGCGGTGCGCCTGTTCGTGCAGCGGGCGCTGGCCGCCTCGCCGGGCTCGTCGGCGGCGGCCCTTCGCGAGGCCCTGCCCGAGATCGTGCGCGTCTGCCGGCGCGTCGACGGCATTCCGCTGGCCATCGAGCTGGCCGCCGCGCAGCTCAAGGTGGTGGCGCCGGCGCAGCTGGCAACGATGCTGGAGGGGCACTTCGGTGCGCTGGTCGGCCCCCGCAACGCGCTGGCGCGGCAGCAGACGCTGCAGGCGGTGATCCAGTGGAGCTACGACCACGCGCGGCCCGAGGAGCAGCTCGTGCTGGCCGCGCTCGCCGTCTGCCGCGGCGGCTGCGACCTGCCCGCGGCCCACGCGCTGACGGGCCATGCCGGGCCGGCGGCCGCGCGAGGCGAGGCCATGCTGCTGTCGGCGCTGTCCAGGCTGGCCGATCTGTCGCTGCTCACCGTGCAACCGCGCGCCGCGTCGGCACGCTACGAGATCCTGGAGACGGTTCGCCACTTCGCGCTCGAGCGCCTGCAGGCCGCTGGCCAGGCCGCGGCGGTGCGCGAGCGCCACGCGCAGCACTACCTGGTGCTGGCCATGCTGCACGACGAGGAGGTGATGCGCGAGGGCACGGGTGCGGCGACCCTGGTGCGCCTCGACGCCGAGTTCGACAACCTGATGCAGGCGCTGGCCTGGTTCGAGCGGCACGACGAACCCGCCGCGCTCGAGGACGCGCTGAAGCTCGTCGGGGCGCTGCGCCACTACTGGACGGCGCGTGGACGGCTGCGCCTGGGCCTGTCGCTGACGGCGGCCGTGGTGCAGAGGGCGACGCGGGCCGAAGGCCCGGCGCCGGCGAGTCGGGCGCTGCTGTGGGCGCTGATCTCGCTGGCCCAGCTGCACCGCTACGTCGGCGAGACCGAGGCGGCGCTGCCCTGGGCCGAGCGGGGCCTGCAAGTGGCCGAGGCGCTGGCCGATGCCGAAGCCCGCAGCATCTGCCACGGGCTGCTCGGCGCGGCGTTGCGAGGCCTGGCCCGCTTCGACGAGGCCGGGCGCCACCTGGCCGACTCGCTGCGCCTGGCGCGCAGCTCGGGCCAGCCGTTGCGCGTGGCCGACGCACTGCACGCGCAGGCCGCGCTCGACATGGAGCGGGGCCGCCCCGATGCGGCCCTGGCCCGCATGGACGAGGTGCTGCCGCTGCGCCGCGAGCAACGTCACGGCTTCAAGCTCGCGGCGTCGCTGCTCGCCACGACCTGGTTCGCCGTCGCGAACGACGAGCCGAGGCGAGCGCGGGCCCTGCTCGGCGAGGCGGCCGCCCTGCTGCCGGCGATCGGCTCGCGCGCCCTGGACATCGAGGCCGCGGAGCTCGGCGCGGCGGCGATGGCGGCGGGCGGCGAGCCGGCGTCGGCCGTGCCCGTCTACGCGGCCGCGATGACCCACCGACTGGCGATGGGCCTGACGGAGGGCGCGCAGGAGCGCGAGCGGCGCGATGCCCATCTGCAGCAGGCACGCGCCGCCATGGGTGACGCCGCGTTCGAGGCGGCATGGAAGGCCGGCGGCTCGCTGGACCACGAGCAGACGATGGCGCGCCTGCGGCGCTGGGTGTCCGGCACATCCGACACGCCCGCCTGAGGCCCGGCGCGCCCCGGAGGCAGCGCCGCCGCGGCAAGCCTGCCAGACCGGCGCCGGGCAAAGGGCGCAAGGACCTTCAGCGCCACCGCGACGATACTGCGGCCGAAGGAGACGCCCTGTCATGTCCGAGACCCAACGCGCGGCCGCCGGCGCCGAGGCCACCGCACCCACGACGCTGAGGCTGGAGCTCGCCGACCACGTGTTGACGGTGACGCTCGACCGCCCCGAGGCGCTGAACACCTTCAACGCGACGATGATGCGCGAGCTCGTCGCCGCGTTCGACCGCGCCGACGCCGACGACGAGGTGCGGGCGGTCATCGTCACCGGCGCGGGTCGCGCGTTCTGCGCCGGCGCCGACCTCTCCGAGGGCGGCAAGACCTTCGACTACGCGGCGCGCGCGAAGAGCGCCGGACGCGCCGGCCTGGCCGAGGCCGTGCGTCCCGACGGCACGGTCGACTGGAGCCACGAAGCGGTGCGCGACGGCGGCGGGCGTGTCGCGCTGCGCATCTTTGCCTGCCTCAAGCCGGTGATCGCCGCGGTGAACGGCCCCGCGGTGGGCATCGGCGCGACGATGCTGCTGCCGATGGACCTGCGGCTGGCGAGCGAGAACGCACGCTTCGGCTTCGTCTTCACGCGCCGCGGCATCGTGCCCGAGGCCTGCTCGAGCTGGTTCCTGCCGCGCGTGGTGGGCATCAGCCGGGCACTGGAGTGGACGATGAGCGGCCGCGTGTTTGCCGCCGCCGAGGCGCTGGAGGGTGGCCTCGTGCGCAGCGTGCACGCGCCCGACGCGCTGCTGCCGGCGGCGCAGGCGCTGGCGCGCGAGATCGCCGGGAACACCGCGCCGGTGAGCGTGGCGCTGACGCGGCAGATGATGTGGCGCATGCTCGGCGCCGAACACCCGATGCTGGCGCACCGCATCGACAGCCGCGCCATCTTCGCGCGCGGCCGCTCGGCCGACGTGCGCGAGGGCGTCACCGCCTTCCTCGAGAAGCGGCCGGCGCACTTCACCGACCGTGTCACCGACGCGATGCCCGAGTGGTTCCCCTGGTGGCACGATCCGCGCTACGAGTGACACCCCCGGCACGAACGAGCCCTGCGCGACCCATGCCCCTCGATCCGACCCTGGCCCCGACCCCGTTCATCGACAGCGACCACGCGGCGGTGCGCGATTTCGCGCTGGCGCAAGCGCGAGGCGGCGATGCGCGCGAGCGTGCCGTGGCCCTCTACCTCGCCGTTCGCGACGGCTTCCGTTACGACCCCTACCGCGCCGACCTGACGCCCGAGGGCATGCGCGCGAGCACCGTGCTGGCGCGCGGCCACGGCTGGTGCGTGACGAAGGCGGCGCTGCTGGCCGCCGCCTGCCGCGCCACGGGCATCCCGGCGCGGCTCGGCTTCGCCGACGTGCGCAACCACCTCAGCACCGAGCGCATGCGCCAGGTGATGCAGACCGACCTGTTCATCTGGCACGGCTACACCGAGATCCACGTCGAGGGCCGCTGGCTGAAGGCGACGCCGGCGTTCAACGTCGAGCTGTGCGAGCGATTCGGCCTGCTGCCGCTCGAATGGGACGGCCACACCGACTCCATCTATCACCCCTACGACCGCGCCGGCAACAGGCACATGGAGTACGTGCACGGGCGCGGCAGCTTCGACGACGTGCCGCTGGCACGCATCGTCGCCGACTTCGAGCGCACGTACCCGCGCTGGCTCGCCGGGGGCGCGGCGCTGGCCGGCGCGGACTTCGGCGCGGACACGGCGCGCGAGGTGCAGGCGTGAGCGCCGCCGATGTCGGCCCGGCCGGCGCAGCGGGCGACGACGCGCGCGAGGAGGCGTCCCGGGCCGCCGCGGCGGCGGCCGACCCGCCGGCGGGCTTCCGCCGCTTCCCGGCCGAACGGGGCTTCATCGGCGTCAACGGGCCGCTGTGGGTGCGGCACGAGACGCGCGAGGACGGCCCGTTCTTCCGCCTCGGCTTCCGTGTCGAGCCGCGCCACTGCAACCCGATGGGCATCTGCCACGGCGGCATGCTCGCCACCTTCGCCGACATGCTGCTGCCGATCGGCGCCATCTCGCTGGTGCCCGCGCTGTACCGGCGCTTCCTGCCCACCGTGAGCCTGCAGGTGGACTTCATGGCGCCGGCGCGGCTGGGCGACTGGGTCGAAGGCGAAGCGCAGGTGCTGCGCACGACGCGGCAGATGGTCTTCGCGCAGGGCCTCGTGAGGAGCGGCGAGGCGCTCGCCGTGCGCTGCAGCGGCGTGTTCAAGATCGGGCCCGAATTCGACCGAAAGCCTTCCGCGCCCTGAGAACGGCCGCGCCTTGCGGCGCGGCCGGCGGGCATCTGAAGGACCGCGTGGGTGCGGCCTACTGCGCCCCGGTCGTCACGGGCGCGGTCGTCGTCTGCGACGAGAACCAGCACACGCTCTCGAAGTGGGTCGGCGCGGCGCCGAAGGACTGGTCGTTGCACACCAGCGGCGACTCGGCCACCTTGGTGATGACGCGGGTGCCTTCCGGCACGCCGGCATAGCGCACCTCGCGCCGGCCGCTGAACTGGCAGGTGCCGTACTCGCGCGCGCAGGCCGTCCACGTCGTGGCCTGCAGCGCCGGGCCGGCCGGCGGGGCGGCCGCCGCCTCGGGCGGTGCACCGCCGCCGGAGTAGCCCTCGACGCTCCAGCGGCCGCCCTGGCCCGTCGTCACCTTCGTGATCCACTTGCCGGCGAGCACCGCGCCGTCCTCGAAGGCGGCGAGCACGCCGAGGTTCGGCCAGCCGCCGGCCGCCAAGCCGAGGTTGCTCTCGTCGTTGCCCTGCGAGCCCACCTCGAAGAAGTCGATGCCGTCCAGGCCCATCAGCGCGCCGCGCACGATGGTGTTGTAGACCGTCGCCGCGTCGACGCTGCCGCCGGGCCAGAAGCCGTGCTCGCCGTCGCGCACCTTCTTGCCGGCGCCGCACTTCGCTAGCACCTTCTGCTGCATCGTCGGCAGCGCCGTGCTGGTGGTCTTGTGCAGGCTCTCGCTGGCCGAGCCGTAGCCGTGCGCGCTGAACGAGTCGAACTCGCAGGTGCGCGGGTAGGTGTCCAGCAGGTCGGCGAACAGACCGTTGATGTGCGCCGGGTAGCCGGGCACGCTGGGCGCCTGGACGCGGAGGTCGGGCCGCCTC
>JAHCKS010000089.1 GCA_026125665.1 Rubrivivax sp. | reverse complement strand
CCCTTGCGCCTGCCGCGCCCACCGCGCCCGTCGCACCGGCCCTCATCACGCGCGGCGATCGCGACGTGACGGTGATGCGCCTGGACGGCGGCGCCCCGCCGCGCTGGGAGATGCCGGTGCCCCCGCCTGCCGTGCAGTGGCACGCCTCGCGCGTGGCGCCGCGCGGCCCCGGCGTGACCACGGCGCTGCCGGCCCGCGACTTCGACGGCGTGCGCGCCCACGGCGAGCGCACGACCTGGGTCATCGAGGCCGGGCGCGTCGGCAACGAGCGGCCGATCCACATCGTGCGCGAGGTGTGGACCGCCCCCGAACTGCTGCTCACCGTGTCGTCGCGCGACTTCGATCCGCGCAGCGGCGAGGTCAACTACCGCCTGCGCAACCTGAAGCGCGGCGAGCCCGACGCGGACCTGATGCGGGTGCCTGCCGGGTACACACGCCAGGAGCGGGGCGGTTCACGCCGCGAAGGGGCTTCTTCGCCACGGGGCTGACGGGGCCGCGGCCTGCGTGGCCGCACGCCTCGTCAGACCGGGCCCGAGGCGAGGCTCGATGCGAGGGCCAGCAGCAGCGCCAGCCCGGCCGTCGTGAGCACGAGGCGCATGAGGCTCGCGTCGGCGGCGTCGGCCAGCGCCAGTTGCGCCAGCGGGTCGAGCCCGTCGTCGAACTGGCCGGTCGGCCCGCGCGCCGGGAGGGCGGCGTCCGGGCTGCGCGCGCAGCCGCTCCACACATCCACCGCATCGATCTCGACGAAGACTTGCATGCCCCACAGCGTACCGACGTGGCCGCCGGTCGCAAGGTGGCCGCAGCGGATCGATCCTTCGTCCTGCCTATGCCGCGCGCACGGACGACCGTGCCCGCGTGACGCCCGTCACGCGAACAGCTCGCTGCGCGCCGAGGTGGTGATCGCCACCACTGCGGGATGGCGGATGCGCCGTTCCACGGTGATGGCGAAGAACTCCTCCTCGAGCTCGGTGCTGCGGCCGATGACCTGCACGCCGAAGCCGGCCTCGATCTCGGCCTCGAGCACGGTGGCGGCCATGAAGATGCCGCGGCCCGCGCGGCCGAAGGCGTTCATGAGCGCGCTGTCGTCGAACTCGCCGACGATGCGCGGCGCGAGCCCCTGGCGCGCCAGCCAGGCGTCGAACTGCTGCCGCACCGGCGTGCCGGCGCCTTGCACCAGCATCGGCGCGTCGTTCAGGCAGGCCGGGAACGGGCCCGACAACCGCTCGCGAAGCGCCGGTGCGCAGAAGAAGCTCATCGGCGAGCGGCCGAGCTCGTGGTTGAAGGCCTTCACGCTGACGCGGCGCGAGATGGGCTCGTTGGCGATGACGAGGTCGAGCCGGTGCAGCGCCAGCTCCGCCAGCAGGTCGGCGAACTTCCACTCGTGGCACACGAGGTGCACCGGCTCGGCCAGCTGCAACGCCGGCTCGAGCAGGTGGACCGCCACCGACTTGGGTACCGCGTCGGCGACGCCGACGCGCAGCTCCAGCGTGCGCGGACCCTCGGCGCGCCGCTCGCGCAGCCGCGCCTCGAGCTCGCCGGCCAGGCCGAAGATCTCGTCGGCGTAGCGCAGCGCGACGCGGCCGTCGTCGGTGAGCTCGAGCTGCCGGCCCCGCTTGCGGAAAAGCTGGCGGCCCAGCCGCTCCTGCAGCAGCTTGATCTGCGACGACAGCGTCTGCGGGGTCGTGTGCAACTGCTCGCCGGCGCGCACGACGCCACCGGCGCGTGCCGCGACCCAGAAGTAGTGCAGGTGCTTCAGATTCATGATGCGCTTTTGACGAACTGATTTCTAAGAAAGTTCGAATTTACGTGATGAACCGGCACCCCTAGATTGCGTCGTGGGGAAGCCTTCGCTCCCTCGCCGGACCGGCCGCCTGCCGGGCCAAGGAGTGCACCATGCGTGTCAGCACCAAGGGCCGCTTTGCCGTCAACGCCATGATCGACCTCGCCCTGCGCGAAGCCGCCGGTCCGGTGGCGCTGGCCACCATCGGCGAGCGGCAGGGCATTTCGCTTTCGTACCTCGAGCAGCTCTTCGGCGGCCTGCGCTCGGCCGGCCTCGTGCAGGCGAGCCGCGGGCCGGGTGGCGGCTACCGCCTGGGGCGCCCCGCGGCGCAGATCAGCGTGGCCGACATCGTGCTGGCCGTCGACGACCGCGAGCCGCCGGCCGATCCGCGGCCGGGAGCCCCGGCGACCGCGGCGCTGTGGAGCCAGATCGAGGAAGTGATGCGGCAGCACATGGCCGGCATCTCGCTGGAGGCCCTGCTGGCGCAGCAGAGGGAGTCCGGAGCGCCGGTTGTCGCCGATCCGCCGCGCCGCCGGCCGATCGCCCCGTTGCCGGCGCCACGCCCGCGCATCGCCGCGCCGAACTCGGTCTTCGCGCTGGCCGGCGTGCTCGCGCGCTGAGGGGCTCGCAGGGGCCGGCCCGGCGTCACGGCGGGCCGGCCGCGGACTCGTTCAGCTGTCGCCGGCGCGCAGCGACTCCCACAGGTCGCGCAGCGCCAGCGCGACGCCGATGGCCACGACGAGGCCGAGCGACAGCTCCTTCAGCTTGAGCACGAGCGGCATCAGGTAGGCCAGCATCAGCGTCAAGGCGACGAGGCCGGCGAGGATCTTGAAAGGCATCGGGGACCTCCTCGTCGTTGTTCTGCGGGTCGTGGGAGACGCGATCGGGCGGGGCAATCGGGCGGGTCAGCCGGCCAGCAACTGCCGCTGCAGCCAGCGCGCGCTGCGCAGCAAGCGGGCATCGCGGCCATGCTCGCCGACCAGTTGCACACCGAGGGGAAGCCCGCCGGTGCCCTGCAGCAGCGGCAGCGACAGCGCCGGTGCGCCCACCAGGCTCCACAGCGTGCAGAAGGATGGGTCGCCGGTCGTCTCGGCCGGTGGCGCGACGCCCGGCGTGGCCGGCGTGACGAGCGCATCGAAGCGCGCGAACCACTCCTCGAGCGCCGCCCGCAGGCGCGGCACGCGGGCCAGCGCCTGCTGGTACGCGAGCGCCGGGATGGCGCGCCCGCGCTCGAGCTGCTGCTGCAGCGCGACGGACAGTTGGGTTCGACCTCTCGTCCACTCGGCGTCCAGGTGGAACGCCATCTCGGCTTCCATGATCGTGCGTTGCCAGTCCCAGGCCTCGGCCCACGTGGATGGCAGGTCGACCTCCTCGCACTGCGCGCCGAGCGCCTGCGCCAGTTCGCCGAAGGCCTCGCGCGTGGTGGGCTCGGCACGTTCCCACACGGGCGTCTTCACGAAGCCGAAGCGCGGCGGCAGCGGCGGCTCTTCGGCCAGCGTGGCGGTGAAGGGGATGCGCGCGCGTGGCCGCGTCGCCGGGTCGCGGTCGTCGTGGCCGACGAGCGGTTCGACGACGAGCGCGATGTCCTCGAGCGAACGGGCGAACACGCCCACCGTGTCGAGCGACGGCGAGACCTTCAGGATGCCGTGCCGTGGCACGAGCCCGAAGCTCGGCTTGAAGCCGTAGACGCCGCAGAAGGCGGCCGGCCGGATGACCGAGCCGTTGGTCTGTGTGCCGATCGCCAGCGGCACCATTCCCGCCGCCACTGCCGCCGCGGAGCCGGACGACGAACCGCCGGGCGTGCGCGCCGCGTCGTGCGGATTGCGGGTCTTGCCCGGCGTGTACGTGGCCAGCTCGGTCGTCACCGTCTTGCCGAGGATCACGGCGCCGGCGGCGCGCAGCATGGCCACCACGTTGGCGTCGCGCTCGGGTGTGCGGCCCGCGTGCAGCACCGTGCCGTCCTCGGTGGGCATGTCGGAGGTGTCGATGATGTCCTTCACGCCCACCGGCACGCCGTGCAGCGGGCCGATGGCGCGGCCCTCGGCGCGGTCGGCATCGCGCGCGCGCGCCTGCGCGAGCGCGCGCGCCTCGTCGAGGTGCTGCCAGGCCTGCACCTGCGGCTCGGTGTCGCGGATGCGCGCCAGGCAGGCCTCCACCACCTGCTCGGCGCTGATCTCGCCGGCGGCGAGAGCGCGCGCGGCGGCCGCGGCGGAAAGCTGATGCAGCGGCTTCGGGTCCATGCGTGCCGGGATGTGCGCGGGCCCTTCAGCGGCCGTAGATCACACCGGGCAGCCAGAGCGCGATCTCGGGCCAGATGTACACCGCCACCATGCTGAGCAGCACGACGTAGACGAAGGGCATGCAGCCGCTGAAGATCTGCGTCAGCAGCACCGAGGGCGGGCTCACGCCCTTCAGGTAGTAGGCGCTCATCGCCATCGGCGGCGACAGGAAGGCCGTCTGAAGGTTCAGCGCGATGAGCACGCCAAAGAGCACCGGGTCGATGCCGAAGTGCTGCAGCATCGGCAGGAAGATGGGCACGAAGATGATGATGATTTCGGTCCACTCCAGCGGCCAGCCGAGCAGGAAGATGATGACCTGCGCCAGCAGCATGAAGGTGATCGGGTTCAGCTTCAGCGTGAGCACCGCCTCCTGGATGATCTGGTTGCCGCCGAGGTAGGCGAAGATCGATGCGAACGTGGCCGAGCCGACGAAGAGCCAGCACACCATGGCCGACGTGCGCGCGGTCAGGAACACCGACTCGCGCAGGCCCTGCCAGGTCAGCGCCCGGTAGGCCGCCGCCAGCACCGCGGCGCCCAGCGCGCCCACCGCCGCCGCCTCGGTGGGCGTGGCGAGCCCGAACATGATCGCGCCCAGCACCGACATGATCAGCAGCGCCAGCGGCACGAACGACTTCAGCAGCATCAGCACGACCTGCACGAAGGGCACGTCGCTCTCGTCCTTCGGCAGCGGCGGCGCACGGTGTGGCTTGAGCACGGCCACGCCGACGACGTAGACGATGTACATCGCGGCGAGGAAGAAGCCGGGGATGAACGCCGCCGCATACAGCTTGACGACGGAGAGCCCGGCCATTGCGCCGTAGACGATGAGCATGATCGACGGCGGGATCAGGATGCCCAGGCATCCGCCGGCGCAGATGACGCCGGTGGCCAGGCGCGAGTCGTACCCGGCCTTCAGCATCTGCGGCAGCGCCAGCAGGCCCATCAGCGTGACCACCGCGCCGACAATGCCGGTGGCCGTGGCGAAGAGGGCGCAGGTGGCGAGCGTGGCCACGGCCAGCGAGCCCGGGATGTGCTTCAGCGCCACCTGCAGGCTCCTGAACAGGTCGTCGAGGATGTTGGCGCGCTCGACGAGGTAGCCCATCAAGAGGAACAGCGGGATCGACACCAGTGCGTCGTTGTTCAGCACCGTGAAGGTGTTCTGCGTCAGCAGGTAGAAGACGCGGTTGTCGAAGAAGGCCTGGTGCGGCTGGAAGTAGGCGTAGTAGCCGAAGCCCACGCCCAGCGCCATCAGCGTGAAGGCGACCGGGAAGCCGATGCAGATGACGAAGACCAGGATGCCGAGCATCACCAGCGCGATGGCGGGGTCGGTCACGGTGCACCCTTTCCGCCGTGCTGCTGCAGCAGCTGCGTCTCGAGCTCCTCGACGTCGTGCAGGCGCTTGGGCCATCGCCCCTCGCGCAGGCAGACGATGCAACGCAGCACCTCGGCCAGGCCCTGCAACGCGATCAGCGCGGCGCCGAACGGGATCATCATCTTCAGCGGCCAGATCGGCACGCCGGCCGGGCTGTTGACGCTGACCTCGCGGATGCGCATCGCGTCGTAGCCGTACTCGCCGCCGGCGACGATGAGCGCCAGGATGCCGGGGAAGAAGAACAGCACGTACAGCACCAGCTCGACCGCCGCCTGCGTGCGCTCGGGCCACTTGCGATAGAACATGTCGGCGCGCACGTGCCCGCCGCGCGACAGCGTGTACGCGCCGGCCATGTAGAACACGGCGCCGTACATCAGGTAGCTCACGTCGAAGGCCCAGCTCGTGGGGTCATTGAAGACGTAGCGCACGAAGACCTCGTAGCCGGTGCCGAGCGCGAGGACGACGATGCACCAGGCGAAGGCGTGACCGACGGTCTTGCTGAGCTGGTCGATCGCGAGGATGAGTCTGTGCACGTGCGGGGCCGATGGCGGCGGCGGAGGGATGAAAAAGGGGCGGTCCAGTGCCGCCCCGGTGTGCGAGAGGAACGTCGGCGCGCGCTCAGGCCGACGGCAGCTTGGCCTTGAACACGTGCTCGTAGCCCATGCGGTAGTCGGCCTCGTTGACGAACATGTAGTACGCGACCCGCTTGGCCCAGGCACGCTGCGACTCGACCACCTTCTTGAAGAACGGGTCCTCGTCGGAGAGCTTCTGCGTCAGCCCGTCCCAGGCCTTCAGCTGCTCGGCGAAGACGCTGCGCGGCGTGCGGATGACATTGACCTTGTGCTTGTCCACCAAGTCCTGCAGGTCGCGCGAGTAGTTGTCCATCGCCGTCCACCAGTTCGAGGAGCTGGCGGCTTCCACGCCGTAGCGCAGGATGGCCTTCAGCTCGGCGGGCAGCGGGTCCCACTTGGCCTTGTTGAACGTGATCTCGAAGAACTCCATCGCCTGGTGGAAGCTGCCCATCATGTAGTTCTTGATCACGTCCTGGGCGCCGAAGCGCATGTCCGAGGTCGGATTGTTGAACTCGAAGGCGTCGATGACGCCCTTCTCGAGCGCCGGCACGATCTCGCCGCCGGGCAGCTGCGTGACCTTCGCTCCCATCGCCTGGAACAGGTCGGCGGCCAGGCCCACGGTGCGGTACTTCAGGCCGGCCAGGCCCTTGGCGTCCTTGATCGGCTGCTTGAACCATCCGAGCGGCTGCGTCGGCATCGGCATCGCGAAGAAGCCGACGACGTTCAGGCCCAGCTTGCCGAGCAGCTCGTTGTAGAGGTCGAGGCCGCCGCCGCGGTAGATCCAGGCCAGCGTCTGGTGCGCGTCGCAGCCGTTGATCGGGCCCGAGCCGAACAGCGACGCCACCTTGCTCTTGCCGTACCAGTACACCGGCACGGTGTGACCGGCGTCGAGCACGCCCTTGGACACCGCGTCCATCACCTCGAACGGCTTGACGACTGCGCCGGCGAGCAGGTAGTCGATGCGCAGCTTGCCGCCGGCCATCTCGTTGACGCGCTTGACGTACTCCTCGGCCATCTCGTTGAAGATGTCCTTGGCGCCCCACGAGCCCTGCATCTTCAGCACGACGGTGGGCGTGGTGGCGACGGCCGGCGCGGCCGGCGCGGCGGCCGGGGCCGCTTCTTCCTTCTTGCCGCATGCGGCGAGCGCGGCCGCGCCGGCGCCGGCGATGGCCACGTTCAGGAAGCTGCGACGGGCCGGGCGCGCGGCCGGCGCGGCGGTGTCGGAAGGGGTGGCGACAAGGGCGCCAGGCATCGGGTTCGGCTGGGTCACGGTGCGTCTCCTTGGGCCCGAAGGCCGACGACGAAGCCGGCCGCGAGGCATTGGGTTTGAAAACCGGCCAGACGGACGAGCACGACCGGCAGTGCCGCACGGGCAACCGCTGCACTATTGAACCGGGCTCTCTCAGGAGCAAGGGGGTAAAACCCCGAGGCAGCATCGCGCCATGTGGCACGTATCTCGCGCATCCAAGGATGCGCGGGCGCCGGTGCAATCAGCGCCGCGCCACCTCGATCGGCGCAACGATCAACCGCGCCAGCTCCGCGCCCAGCCTGGCGGCTTCGTCGCCGCGCGCATGCGTCGCGGCGGGCAGGCCACCGTGGCGCAGCAGGAACTCCAGCGTCACGAGGGCCGCGTCGACCGTCATCTGCTCGCCCGAGGCCAGTGCGGCCGCGTCGGCCAGCGGCAGGCAGCGGAAGGCGGCCACCTCGCCGTCCTGGTTGACCGGCACGCGACCCGGCGGCAGCTCGATGTCGAACGCGCACAGCCACTCCTGCTGGAAACCCTCGGGGACGTCGCGCGCCAGCGCGATCCACGGGCCGGCGGGCGCCGCCCCCACCTCGCTTGGCGAGAGGCCGGCCTCCTCGGACGCCTCGCGCAACAGCGTGTCGCGCGGTGCCTGGCCGAGGCCGACGCCGCCGCCCACGAGGTTGTCGAAGCGGCCCGGGTCGGTGGCCTTGGTGAACGAGCGCTGCGCGATCCACAAGTGGCTCGGCCGCCCGTCGGCACCGCGCACGAAACCGGTCGCGTGCGCACCCAGCGTCAGCGTGCCCCAGAAGCGCGCCGCGGCGCGCTCGATGCGGGCGAGCGGCGCCAGCGTACGCGGGTCAGGCAGCGCGAACAGTTCGTCGCGCCACGCGCGCACGAGCCCGGCCTCGCGCAGCGCCTCGTTCACATGCGCCAGCGCGTCGCTCGGGTCGTCGTCGAGCGCGTGCACGCCCGCGGCGCCGATGCGCAAGGCTCGCGGGAACGGCGCCAGCGCCGCGAGGTGCTCCCGGGCCACCGAGCCCACCGCGATGCCGCGCACGAAGAAGGGCACCCGCGCCACCTTAGCGCGCCTTGCCGCCCGCACGGCGCTCCACGCCCCGGCCGATGACTCGTGTGCGTTCACCCTTGTTCCTTCACCCTTGTGCGTTCACCGCCGGCGGCCGGGTCCGCGGCCAGGCCCGGCCTCGCGGCTGCCGCGCCGGGGCTGCGCGCCCCCCGGGGAGCGGCGGCGCCGGCGCTTCAGGCGGGCTCAAGCTCTCCAGCGCTGCATCAGCGCCTGCCAGTGCACGCGCGCGGCCTTCAGGTGCCGCTCCTTCACGTGCCCGAAGCCGCGGATCTCCTCCGGCACGCGCGCGATCTCGACGGCGAGCGCGCGGTTGCCGACGGCCAGCGTCTTCAGCACTTCGTCGATCGACGCGCGGTACTCGCCGATCAGCGCGCGCTCGGCGCGGCGCTCCTCGGTGCGGCCGAAGGGGTCGAGCGCCGTGCCGCGCAGGCCCTTCATCTTCGCCAGCAGCGTGAAGGCGGTGCGCACCCACGGGCCGAACGGGCGCTTGACCAGCTCGCCGCGCTCGTTGCGGCGCGCGATCGCCGGCGGCGCCAGGTGGTGCACCAGCTTGTAGTCGCCTTCGAACATGTTGGCGATGCGGGCCGCGAACGCGGCGTCGGTGTGCAGCCGCGCCACCTCGTACTCGTCCTTGTAGGCCATGAGCTTGAAGAGGTAGCGCGCCACCGCCTCCGCCAGCGGCGTGCCGCCGCCGAGCGGGGCCTCGGCCGCGTGCACCTTCTCGACGAAGGCGGCGTAGTCCTCGGCGTAGGCCGCGCTCTGGTAGCCGGTGAGGAACTCGACACGGCGTTTCACGAGGTCGTCCAGCGAAGGCCGCTTGACGACCTGGATCACCTGCTGCGCCTGGAACAGGGCCTGCACGGCCGCGAGGTCGTGTGCGCAGCGGCGGCCCCACTCGAAGGCCGCCTTGTTGTTCTCGACCTGCACGCCGTTGAGCTCGATGGCGCGCATCAGCGCCGCGTGCGTCAGCGGCACGCGGCCCCTCTGCCACGCGTAGCCGAGCATCAGCGGGTTGGTGTAGATGCTGTCGCCCAGCAGCTGCACCGCGGTGGCCTCGGCGTCGAAGGCGCCGACGCCATCGGCGCCGACGGTGCCGCGCAGCGCCGCCTCGCATTGCGCGCCCGGGTTCTGCCAGTCGGGCTGGCGCACGAAGGCGGCGGTGGGCGTGCCGTGCGTGTTCAGCGCGACGAAGGTGCGCCCGGGCTGCATCGCCGCGAGCGTGGCCTTCGATGCGGCGACGATGGCGTCGCAACCGATCACGAGGTCGGCCTTGGCGGTGTCGACCTTGGTCGTGTGGATCGCGTCGGGCCGGTTGGCGATCTGCACGTGGCTCCACGTGGCGCCGCCCTTCTGCGCGAGGCCGGCGCTGTCCTGCGTCACCACGCCCTTGCCTTCCAGGTGCGCGGCCATGCCGAGCAGCTGGCCGATGGTGATGACGCCGGTGCCGCCGACCCCGGCGACGACGATGCCCCAGGCCTGCTCGGCCAGCGGCAGCGGCGGCTCGGGCAGCAGCGCCAGCCCTTCCAGCGAGCCCTTCTTCTCCTTCTTCGGCTTCTTCAGCTCGCCGCCTTCGACGGTGACGAAGCTCGGACAGAAGCCCTTCACGCAGGAGTAGTCCTTGTTGCAGGTGTTCTGGTTGATGCGCCGCTTGCGGCCGAAGTCGGTCTCGACCGGCTCGACCGACAGGCAGTTGCTCTGCACGCTGCAGTCGCCGCAGCCTTCGCAGACGAGCTCGTTGATGACGACGCGCCTGGCGGGGTCGGCCATCTTGCCGCGCTTCCTGCGCCGGCGCTTCTCGGTGGCGCAGGTCTGGTCGTAGATGATCGCGGTGGTGCCGGCGACCTCGCGCAGGCCGCGCTGGAGGCGGTCGAGCTCGTCGCGGTGGTGCACGGTGACGCCGGGCTCGAGCCGGGCCTTGATGTCGGCGCCCGCGTACTTCTCCGGCTGGTCGGTGACGATGACGAGCTTCCTGACGCCTTCGGCGACGAGGCTCTTCTGGATCTGCAGCACCGAGTGACCCTCGGGGCGCTCGCCCACCGGCTGGCCGCCGGTCATCGCCACCGCGTCGTTGTAGAGCACCTTGTAGGTGATGTTCACGCCCGCGGCGATGCTCTGCCGCACGGCGAGGATGCCGCTGTGGAAGTAGGTGCCGTCGCCGAGGTTGGCGAAGACGTGCTGGTCGTTCGTGAAGTGCGCCTGCCCGGCCCAGGCCACGCCCTCGCCGCCCATCTGGCTGAAGGTGCTGGTGCTGCGGTCCATCCACACCGCCATGTAGTGGCAGCCGATGCCGGCCATCGCCCGGCTGCCTTCGGGCACGCGGGTGCTGGTGTTGTGCGGGCAGCCGCTGCAGAACCACGGGATGCGCTCGCCGGTGTCGGCCGTCAGCGCCGCGAGCTGGCGCTCGCGCGCAGCGATCTCGTCCAGGCGGCGCTGCATGCGCGCGGCGACGTCGCTGCCCGTGGGCACGACACCCGTCTTCAGCAGCCGGCGGGCGATGGCCTTGGCGACGATGGCCGGTGTCAGGTCGGCCTTGGCGCGCAGCAGCCAGTTCTCGCTCGGGTTGGGCATGCTCCACTCGCCACCCGAGCTGTCGCCTTCGGGCTCGTCGAACTTGCCGAGCACGTTGGGCCGCACGTCGGGGCGCCAGTTGTAGAGCTCCTCCTTGAGCTGGTACTCGATGACCTGGCGCTTCTCCTCGACGACGAGGATCTCCTGCAGCCCGCGCGCGAACTCGCGCGTGATCGTCGCCTCCAGCGGCCAGACGACGTTGACCTTGTGCACGCGGATGCCGAGCGCGCGGCAGGTGTCGTCGTCCAGGCCGAGATCGACGAGCGCCTGGCGCATGTCGTTGTAGGCCTTGCCGCTGGCGATCAGGCCGAAGCGGTCGTTCGGGCCGCTCGTGACGTCGTGGTTCAGGCGGTTGGCGCGCACGTAGGCGAGCGCCGCGTACCACTTGTAGTCGAACAGGCGCGCCTCCTGCTCCAGCGGCGCGTCGGGCCAGCGGATGTGCACGCCGCCCGCGGGCATCGTGAAATCCTCGGGCAGCACGATCTTCACGCGCGCCGGGTCGACGGCGACGCTGGCGGCCGACTCGACCACCTCCTGGATCGTCTTCATGCCCGTCCACACGCCGGCGTAGCGGCTCATCGCGAAGGCGTGCAGGCCCATGTCGAGGATGTCCTGCACGCTGGCCGGGAAGAAGGTCGGGAAGCCGCAGGCCTTGAAGACGTGGTCGCTCTGGTGCGGCGCGGTGCTGCTCTTGGCGACGTGGTCGTCGCCGGCCACGGCGATGACGCCACCATGGCGCGCCGTGCCCGCCATGTTGCCGTGCTTGAACACGTCCAGGCAGCGGTCGACGCCCGGGCCCTTGCCGTACCAGATGCCGAACACGCCGTCGTACTTCCTGCTCTCGGGGTAGAGGTCGAGCTGCTGCGTGCCCCACACGGCCGTGGCGGCGAGCTCCTCGTTGACGCCGGGCTGGAAGACGACGTGGTTGGCCTGCAGGTGCTTCTTCGCCGCCCACAGCGACTGGTCGTAGCCGCCGAGCGGGCTGCCGCGGTACCCGCTGACGAAACCCGCGGTGTTCAGCCCCGCGAGCGCGTCGCGCTGGCGCTGCAGCATCGGCAGGCGCACCAGCGCCTGCACGCCGCTCATGAAGGCGCGCCCCTGTTCCAGGCTGTACTTGTCGTCCAGCGTCGCGGTCTCCAGCGCCTTGCGGATCGACTCGGGCAGCGGGGCATTCATCGGCAGCGGCTCCTGCGCGGGGGCGGGTGGTGGGCGGGGGAAGTGGGCGAAGTGTAGGGTGGCGTGCCGGCTCCTGTCTTTTCTTTTGATGCCCGTTCGGGCATGCTTCGAGCAAGATCGTTGCTCCGCAAGGGCCAGAAAGCAGCCGCATGACGCTCAGGAAGCCCGCATTGGGGAAAACCTCGGGATCGGCGCGTGGGCGCCCCGTCGGCGCGGCGCCTGCGTCCACCGCACCCTCCGATGCAGTCGAGGGGCACGGCCCCACCCTCGACCGCTACGACGTCGCCATCCTCGGCGAGCTGCAGCGCGACGCGCGGCTGACGAACGCCGAGCTCGCTTCGCGCATCGGGCTGTCGGCCGCGCCGACGTGGCGGCGCGTGAAGTGGCTGGAGGAGCACGGCGTCATCACCGGCTACCGCGCCGAGCTCGACCGGCGCAAGATCGGCCTCGGTGTGCTGGCGTTCGTGCGCGTCGACGCCGAGCGCAACAACGCCGACGCGACGCGGGCGCTCGAGGAGGCCATCCGCGCGCTGCCCGAAGTCATCGCCTGCCACTACATCAGCGGCACCGGCACGTTCGAGCTGCATGTCGTGGCGCGTGACCTCGACGCCTTCTCGCGTTGGTCGATGGCGACGCTGTTCAGGCTGCCGAACGTGAAGGACCTGCACACCAGCTTCTCGCTCGGCGAGGTGAAGGCCGCGGCGGCGCTGCCGCTGGCGCACCTGAGATCCACGGCCGTCCCGGCCGCCCGCTGAGCCGCATGCCGCGAGTGGGTGGGCGAAGCCCGGCCCGGCAGTGCTACGCTCTCGCCCCCGTCCCGCCGTCGATACCCCGACCGGTGCTCGCCGGGCCCATGCAAGACACCCCTCCCCGCCTCCTCGAACGCCTCTCGGCGCTGCTGTTCACCGAAGAGCCGGTGCAGCGCATCCGCCTGGCGCAGGCGGCGCTGGCCATGGCCATGGTCGGCGTCAGCGTCGTCGCGATGCAGTTCTTCGTCTGGGCCGGCATCGCCCCGGCGTGGCCTGTGCGGCTGTGGACGATCGTTTCGCTCGCCGGCATGGTGGTGCTGTTCGCGCTGATCCGCTGCGGCTGGTCGCGGCGGCGCGAAGACCCCTCGCTGACGGTGCCGCAGATGGTGTTCGCGCTCGCCTGCGCGGCCGCCGCCTACACGATGCTCGGGCCGGCGCGCGGCAGCGTGTTCCCGATCTTCATGGTCATCCTGATGTTCGGCATGTTCGTCGTCTCGCCGCGGCACATGGTGTGGGTCAGCCTGTACGCGGTGGCGCTGTTCGGCGCCACGGCCGGCACGATGAGCTGGCTCGACCCGCGGCGCTACGTGCCTTCGGTGGAGTTCGGCCACTTCCTGATGGTGGCGACGATGGTGCCCACCGTCTCGGTGCTGGCGGTGCGGCTGGCCCACATCCGCGAGCGGCTGCGCCGGCGCCGGCAGGAGCTGGCCGAGGCGCTGGCGCAGATCCGCGAGCTGGCCACGCGCGACGAGCTCACCGGCCTCATCAACCGCCGCCACATGCAGGAGCTGATCGAGCACGAGCACCAGCGCTGCACGCGTTCGGGCCAGACCTTCTGCCTGGCCAAGCTCGACATCGACGCCTTCGGCGCGGTGAACGACGCGCACGGCTACGCCGTCGGCGACGCCGTGCTGCGCGCCGTGGCGCAGGAGGCGCTGCAGCACGTGCGCGCCTCCGACGTGCTGGCGCGCTGGGGCGGCGAGGAGTTCATGCTGATGCTGCCGGACACCCGCGCCACGCTCGTGCGCGGCGGGCTGGAGCGGCTGCAGCAGCGTGTGGCCGCGCTGCGCATCGTGCACGGCACGCAGACGATCTCGGTCACGCTTTCCGCGGGCCTGGCGGAGCGCCATGCCGGCGAATCGATCGAGCAGACGATCGAGCGGGCCGGCAACGCCCTTGCCGAGGCCAAGGCGGCCCGCGCGCGGCCGGCGCAGCGGCCGGCCACGCCGGCCGGCCTGGTGGCGGGCAACGTGCATGCCATCGCTGCGGCACGCCGCTGACGGTGGCGGCGCAAGCGTCCGGCGCGGCCGGCGCGCCCGCGGCCTCGAACACGCCAGTGCGCGGGAGGGGACCCCGTGGGCCCGCCCGGCCGCCCGAAGGGCTCATGCCGCCGCGCGCAGCGCGAAGGTACGCCGGTGAGCACGCATCGCATCACCGTGCTCGGCGCCGGCTTCGGCGCACTGTCGACGATCCGCGCGCTGCGCCGCCTCGATCGCACGAGCCAGATCACGCTCGTCGCGCCGCGCGCCGAGCTGCACTACCTGCCCGGCATCATCTGGATCCCGAGCGGCCTGCGGCGCCGCGAGGACCTGGTCGTGCCGCTCGGCCCCTTCCTCGAGCGCGAGCGGGTGCACTTCGTCGCCGCGGAAGTGACCGGCCTGTCCGACGACGGCCGCACCGTGCGCACGACGGCCGGTGACCAGCCCGACGATGCGCTCGTCATCGCCACCGGCGGGCGCTTCATCAAGAAGCTGCCCGGCATCGATCACGCGATCACGCCGTGCGAAGGCATCGCGGCGGCCGAGCGCATCCGTGACCGGCTGGCCGCGATGGACGGCGGCACGATCGCGATCGGATTCGCCGGCAATCCGAACGAGCCGAGCGCGGTGCGCGGCGGGCCGATGTTCGAGTTCCTGTTCGGCATCGACCGGCAGCTGCGGCGCGAGGGACGGCGCCAGCGCTTCGAGCTCGTCTTCTTCAACCCCTCGACCGAGCCCGGCAACCGCCTCGGGCCGAAGACGGTGAAGTACCTGCTGGCCGAGATGGCCCGGCGCGGCATCCGGACCCATCTCGGCCACAAGCTCGTGCGCTTCGAGGCCGATCGCGTCGTCACCGAGGGCGGCGAGTTCGGCGCCGACCTGATCCTGTTCATGCCGGGCATGACCGGCAACGCCTGGTTCGACGCCACGACGCTGCCGCGTTCACCAGGCGGGCTCGTCCGCGCCGATGGGCAGTGCCGCGTACCGGGCTTCGAGCGCGTCTACGTCGTCGGCGACTCGGGCAGCTTCCCGGGTCCGGACTGGATGCCCAAGCAGGCGCACATGGCCGACCTGCAGGCCGCGGCGGCGGCGAAGAACCTGCTCGCCGACCTCGCCGGGCGGCCCTCGGACGAGGGGTTCGCGGTCGAGCTGATCTGCATCGTCGACGCGCTGGACCGCGGCACGCTGGTCTGGCGCACGCCGCGGCGCAACCTGCTGCTGCCGACGGGTCGGCTGTTCCACTGGGCCAAGCGGGCCTTCGAGCGCCGCTACCTGCAGGCCTATCGATGATGCGCCCCGGTGCCACCCGGGCGACGGGCGCGCCCGCGGCGGCCCCGCCAACGCGCCCCTACTGCAGCAGCCCCGGGTAGACCAGCTGGAACTCCGGGACCTCGGCCTCGAAGGGCCAGGCGTCCTCGGTCATGCAGAAGTACGTGCCGCGCATCTGGCCGTGCGGCGTGTCGATGCGCGTGGCGCTCGTGTACTCGAACTGCTCGCCGGGCTTGAGCAGCGGCTGGCGGCCGACGACGGCCAGGCCGCGCACCTCTTCCTGCTTGCCCTCGGCGTTGGTGATGATCCAGTGCCGGGCCACGAGCTGCGCCGCCACCTCGCCGGTGTTGCGGATGGTCACCGTGTAGGCGAAGGCGAAAGGCCCTTCGGGCAGCTCGCTGTGCTCTTCCAGGAACTGCACCTTCACCTCGCAGCTGAAATGCGCCACCGCCCCGGAGGGCGTGGCGGACTTCGTCGGGCTCGGCATGCGGGGCATTCTAGGCAGCCGGCCGGCGCGTCGCCTTGGCGCGCGGCGATTCCTAGAATGGCCGCCATGGCCACCTACCGCATCGCGCCGAGCCTGCTTTCCGCGGACTTCGCGCGCCTGGGCGAGGAGGTGCGCGACGTGGTCGCCGCCGGCGCCGACTGGCTGCACTTCGACGTGATGGACAACCACTACGTGCCGAACCTCACCTTCGGCCCGATGGTGTGCCAGGCGCTGCGCAAGCACTGCCCGGTGCCGATCGACGTGCACCTGATGGTGGAACCCGTCGATGCCCTGGCCACGGCCTTCGCCAAGGCGGGGGCCAACGTCATCAGCTTCCACCCGGACGCCAGCACGCACGTGGACCGGACGCTGCAGCTCATCCGTGGCGAAGGCTGCCAGGCCGGGCTCGTCTTCAACCCGGCGGCGCCGCTGGACGTGCTGGAGTGGGTGATCGACAAGGTCGACCTCGTGCTCGTGATGAGCGTCAACCCGGGCTTCGGCGGCCAGGGCTTCATCGACTCGGCGCTGCGCAAGGTGGAGCGGGCGCGCCGCCTCATCGAGGCGAGTGGCCGCGACATCCGGCTGGAAGTGGACGGCGGCATCAAGGTCGAGAACATCCGCCGCGTTGCCGACGCCGGTGCCGATACCTTCGTCGCCGGCAGCGCGATCTTCGGGCAACCCGACTACAAGGCAGTCATCGACGCGATGCGCCGCGCGCTGGCCTGAACCGGGCGGCGGCGCCCCGCGGCGGGCGGCGCGACTCAGGCCGTGCGGTCGATGCGCCGCGCCAGCACCACGGCGGTCGTCGTGCGCGTCACGCCGTCGATGCCGCCGATCTCGTCCAGCAGGGCATCGAGCCGCGTCGTGTTCTCGGCGCGGATCAGCGCCAGGTAGTCGAATTCGCCGCTCACCGAGCACAGCTGCCGCAGCTCGGGAAGGGCCGCCAGGCGCAGCGTGACGTCGCGGCCGGACTTCGGGCTGGTGGTGATGCCGACGTAGGCCTCGACGCCCTGCGCCCCGTCGTCGCCGGCCAGGCGCACGGTGAAGCCGACGATGACCCCTTCACGCTGCAGGCGGGCCAGGCGCGAAAGCACCGTCGTGCGCGCGACGCCCAACCGGCGGGCCAGGTCGGCCGCGGAGGCGCGGGCATCGGCCTGGAGAAGGGCCAGCAGCCGGCGATCGAGTTCGTCGCGGCTCAAGACCCGGCCCCGGCCCTTTGCGCCCCTGCGCTGAGTGACACTGCGGGCAGACCCCGCACGGGCCCCCATTGCGGGCCGGCGGGGTTTGGGTTCACATTTCGCCCCATGGTGACGTCATTTCTCATTGATGGGCGAGGGCGGGCGGCGGCAGGTGGGGAGTACCGGGAGCCATGAGCGCGGCACCAGCGTACGTCCGCGACGTCGAGATCTTCACCGGCGATCGCTACCGCGTGCCGCGCTGCATCCAGCGCATCGACCATCGGGCCACGCACGGCTGGCAGCTGCGCTACGGCGGCACGAAGCTCTTCTCCGACCATAGCAGCGACGGCAGCGGGGCCGAGGCATCGCTCGCGTCGGCCACCCGCGAGCTGATCCGGCGCATGAGCACGCTGGAGGCGCCGACGACGCTGCAGCGTGCACCGAGCGTCGGCAAGTCGAGCGCCTTGCCGCCCGGCATCTCCGGCCCGGTGGTGCGCGGCCGCGGCGACGGGCGCGCGCGCGACTGCAGCCTCGCCGTGCTGCTGCCGCGCTTCGGCGAGACGGCGCAGCGGCGCTCCGTCTACATCGCGACCGAAAGCACCTTCACGAAGGCCAAGCTGCGCGCGGCGTTGCAGCGGGCGATCGCGCTGCGTGCCGAAGCCGAGATGGCCTACCGCAAGGCGGCCACGCGGGCACGCAAGGCCGAAGCGCGCACCCTGCGCGCGTTGCTCGCTGCCGGAGAGTTCCGAAAGCGGCGCCGGCGAGCGGGCTAGCTGTTGCCCGCCTTCGGCCTCGTGGGGCTTCTTCGGAAACGACCTCGTCGTTCGGTCGGCGTCGTTTGTCATTTCGACGAGGCTAGCAGCTATTTCGACGGTTCGGGCGTTTCTTTCGTCGGCGACGCGACCTAGACTGCCGCGCCATCCCGTCTTGCCGGAGAAAGGACCCCATGCGCATCGCCCTGCTCGGCGCCGGCCACATCGGCCAGACCATCGCACGCCTGCTGCAACGCAGCGGCGACTACCAGGTGACGGTGGTCGACCGCAGTGCGCAGGCGCTGCAGCTGATTGCCGCCGACGCAGGGAGCGCGCCGGCCACGCGCGTCGTCGACACGAGCGATGCCGGCGCGCTGCGCCAGGTGCTGCACGGCCACGACGCGGTGCTGAACGCGCTGCCCTACCACCTGGCCACGTTCGCCGCGGGCGCGGCGAAGGAGGCGCGCTGCCACTACTTCGACCTCACCGAGGACGTGGCCGCGACCCGCACCATCAAGCAGCTGGCCGAAGGCGCGGACAGCGTGTTCATGCCGCAGTGCGGGCTGGCGCCCGGGTTCATCGGCATCGTCGCGCACCACCTCGCACAGGGCTTCGACACCTTGCACGACGTGAAGATGCGCGTCGGCGCACTGCCGGCCTTCCCGACCAACTCGCTGAAGTACAACCTGACGTGGAGCGTGGACGGGCTCATCAACGAGTACTGCCACCCCTGCGAGGCCATCCGCGACGGCCAGAACATCGAGGTGTTGCCGCTGGAGGGCCTGGAGCACTTCTCGCTCGACGGCACCGAGTACGAGGCGTTCAACACCAGCGGCGGCCTCGGCACGCTTTGCGAGACCCTGGCCGGCCGCGTGCGCAACCTCGACTACAAGAGCGTGCGCTACCCCGGGCACCGCTTCCTGATGAAGATGCTGCTCGAGGAGCTGAACCTCAACAAGGACCAGGAGACGCTGAAGGACATCATGCGCCGCTCGATCCCGAGCACGATGCAGGATGTGGTGCTCGTCTTCGTGACCGTGAGCGGCTTCAAGAAGGGCACGCTCGTGCAGGAGGTGTTCGCGCGCAAGATCTTTGCCGAGCGCGCGCCGGCCGATGGCGGCGAGCCGCTGTCGGCGATCCAGATCACCACGGCCGCGGGCATCTGCGCGGCGCTCGATCTGTTTCGCGAGGGCAGGCTGCCGCAGCGGGGCTTCGTGCGGCAGGAGCAGGTGGCGCTGCCCGACTTCCTCGCCAACCGCTTCGGCCGGGCGTACCAGCAAAGCCGGCAGGTGCAGAGCATCGGCTAGGGTTGGGCGGTGTCTGCCGGTCCTGAGCCCGAGTCGGCGACCGAGCCGCTGCGTGCGTTGCTGCGACCGCTGCGCGCGGCCATCGTCGACCTCGACGGCACGCTCGTCGACACGGTCGGCGACTTCGAGGTCGCACTCAACGCCATGCTGGCCGAGTTCGGCCTGCCACCCGTGACGCCGGCCTTCATCCGGCGCACGGTGGGTAAGGGCTCCGAGCACCTGATCGCCAGCACGCTCGCCGAGGTTGGTGCGCTGCCTTCGCTGCAGCAAGCGGCCTGGGATCGGTACCAGCACCACTACCTGCGCATCAACGGCCGGCACTCCGAGGTCTTCGCCGGCGCGCGCGAGGGGCTCGCGGCGCTGGCCGCACGCGGCTGGCCGCTCGTCTGCCTGACGAACAAGCCGGGCGCGTTCGCGCGGCCGCTGCTGGAGGTCAAGGGGCTCGCGCCGTTCTTCGCCCATGTCTTCGGCGGCGACGCCTTCGCGCGCAGGAAGCCCGATCCGCTGCCGCTGCTCGAGGCGTGCCGCGCCCTCGGCACGGCAGCGCGGGAGACGCTGGTCATCGGCGATTCGGGCAACGACGCCGCTGCGGCGCAGGCGGCCGGGTGTCCCGTGGTCCTGCTGAGCCACGGCTACAACCACGGCGAACCCGTGCACGCCGCCGGGGCCGACCTCGTGCTCGACCGGCTCGACGAGCTGCCGCGGCTGCTTGCCGCGGCGTCCGCGGCGCCTCCTACTGCCCCGTGACGGGCTTCACCTCGCGGCCGAGCAGTGCCTCCTTCAGCTGCGCGTCGGCCGGCCGCGCGCCGAGCCAGATCAGCATCAGCGCCTGGAAGAACTCCGGCTCCACGATGGGCGGCCCCTCCTGCTTGCCGTTGACGCTGATGACGGTGCCGGTGCCCGGGATCCAGTCGACGGAGAAGTGCTCGCCGGCGGTGAGCTTCTTGCGCGCCGAGAACATCTCGGCGAGGCGCAGCGTGCCGGGGATCGACTTGCTGAACGTCTGCTTCGGCGCGTTGTCCTGCATGCCGCGGGTGAACAGGCGGCCGAGTTGCTCGGCGTCGATCTCGCGCAGCATCGTCACGTGCATGCGCTTGGGGCCCGGGGCGGCGAGCACGGCCTGCGGCGTGCCGGCCTTGGCCGCAAGGTAGAGGCCGGCGCTGTAGACACGCACGACGAAGCGGTAGCGCACGCCCGCGCCGTTCAGCAACAGCGACGAGCCGCCGATGCCGACCGAAGTGGGGTACTTGACGCCGCCGACGTCGACGACCGCCTGTGCCGCAGCGGCGCCCGCGAGTGCGAAGGCGAACATGAAGGCGGCCGCGAGGCGAAGGCCTGAGCGGGGGCGGGCAGGGGGGTGGGCAAGGTCTGGCAACGTGGACTCCCGTTCGCGACACGCGCGGGCTGCGGCGCGCAAGCCGGCGTGCCCTCCCGGGCCGCCCGAGCCGACGAGCGGCCACGCCGACGCTGCTAAGATGTTGCCACGATGTGCACTCCGGCCTGCACCCCGAAGACCCCGATCGCCTCGATCGGCGGCGCCGCATCCTGCGCGGCGCGGGGAGCCTGGCCCTGGCGTCGCTGGCCCGTCAACGTCTGACCCGAGGGTCGGGCGCTCGCGCCTGATCTGCCAGCCTCGGCGGCAGCGTTCAGCCTGAACGTCGCCCCGAAGCGCCCCGCCGAGAGAGATCCGCGCCGCGGCCAGAGCCGCCGCACGGGCCGAGGAAAGCACCGTGATCACCGAACTCGAGTTCAAGAGCCTGGCCAGCCAGGGCTACAACCGCATCCCGCTCATCACCGAGGCGTTTGCCGACCTCGAGACGCCGCTGTCGCTGTACCTGAAGCTGGCCGGCGGCGGCAAGTTCAGCTTCCTGCTCGAGAGCGTGGTCGGCGGCGAGCGCTTCGGCCGCTACTCGTTCATCGGCCTGCCGGCGCGCACGCTGCTGCGCGCCAGCCGTTTCGCCACCGAGGTGGTGACCGACGGGCGCGTGGTGGAGCGGCACGAGGGCAACCCGCTCGACTTCATCGCCGCGTACCAGCAACGCTTCAAGGTGGCGCTTCGCCCGGGGCTGCCGCGCTTCTGCGGCGGGCTCGCCGGCTACTTCGGCTACGACGCCGTGCGCTACATCGAGCCGAAGCTGGCCGGGACGTGGAAGGACGGCGGCCTGGACACGCCCGACATCCTGCTGCTGCAGTGCGAAGAGGTGGCCGTGATCGACAACCTCTCCGGCAGGCTGTACCTGATCGTCTACGCCGACCCGGCGCAGCCCGAGGCCTGGTTCGGCGCCAAGCGGCGCCTGTCGGAGCTCGCCGACCGCCTGCGCTTCAGCGTCACCGCGCCGCCGGTGAGGCGCGGCCCGTCGTACGCCGTGGAGCGCGAGTTCGACAAGGCCGCGTACCTGGACGCCGTGGCGCGCAGCAAGGAGTACATCGCCGCCGGCGACATGATGCAGGTGCAGATCGGCCAGCGCCTGCGCAAGCGCTACACGGAAAGCCCGCTGTCGCTGTACCGTGCGCTGCGTTCGCTGAACCCCTCGCCGTACATGTACTTCTACGACATGGGCGACTTCCAGATCGTCGGTGCGAGTCCCGAGATCCTGGTGCGGCACGAACACACCGCCGAAGGCGACAAGGTGACGATCCGGCCGCTGGCGGGCACGCGCCCGCGCGGCGCCACGCCCGAGCTCGACCAGGCGCTGGAGAAGGAGCTCTCCGCCGACCCCAAGGAGCGGGCCGAGCACCTGATGCTCATCGACCTGGCGCGCAACGACATCGGCCGCATCGCCCGCACCGGCAGCGTCAAGGTGACCGAGGCCTTCGTCGTCGAGCGCTACTCGCACGTGATGCACATCGTCAGCAACGTCGAAGGGCTGCTGCGCGAGGGCATGAGCAACCTCGACGTGCTGCGCGCCACGTTCCCGGCCGGCACGCTGACCGGTGCGCCGAAGATCCGCGCGATGGAGATCATCGACGAGCTCGAGCCGGTGAAGCGCGGCATCTACGGAGGCGCCTGCGGCTACCTGAGCTTCGCCGGGGACATGGACGTGGCGATCGCCATCCGCACCGGCATCGTCAGGGACAACACGCTGTACGTGCAGGCGGCCGCCGGGATCGTCGCCGACTCGGTGCCCGAGATGGAGTGGAAGGAGACCGAACACAAGGCGCGCGCGCTGATCCGCGCTGCCGAGCTGGTGGAAGAAGGGTTCTGAGGCGGGAAGCGCTGCGAGGCCACCATGCTGCTGATGATCGACAACTACGACAGCTTCACCTTCAACCTCGTGCAGTACTTCGGCGAGCTGGGCGAGGAGGTGCGCGTGTTCCGCAACGACGCCATCACGCTCGAGGGCATCGCCGAGCTGAAGCCGGCGCAGCTCGTGCTCTCGCCCGGCCCCTGCTCGCCGGCCGAGGCCGGCATCTGCGTGCCGGCGATCCGCGAGTTCATGGGCCGGCTGCCGATCCTCGGCGTGTGCCTCGGGCACCAGAGCATCGGCGCGGCGCTGGGCGGGCGCATCGTGCGCGCGCCGGCGCCGATGCACGGCAAGGCGAGTCTCATCCGCCACGACGGCCGCGGCGTCTACGCCGGGCTGCCCGAGCGCTTCTCGGTCGTCCGCTACCACTCGCTGGTGATCGACCCCGAGACGCTGCCGGCCGGCCTGGCCGTGACCGCCCGCACCGACGACGGCATCATCATGGGCGTGCGCCACCGCGAGCTGGCGGCCACCGCGGCGCCGCTGGAGGGTGTGCAATTCCACCCTGAATCGATCCTCGGCGAGCACGGTCACGCGATGCTGCGCAACTTCCTGCGGCCGGCGCACTGACGCGCCGCCGACTCAGACCGACAACCCCAGAGGAGCGGCCATGGCGATCAGCAATACGGACGCGCTGGTACGCGTCATCGAGCATCGCGAGATCTTCCACGACGAGATGCTGGCGCTGATGCGCCGCATCATGAGCGGCGAGATGAGCCCGGTGATGATCGCCGCGCTCACCATCGGGCTGCGCGTCAAGAAGGAGACGATCGGCGAGATCGCCGCGGCGGCGCAGGTGATGCGCGAGTTCGCCACGCCGGTGGCGGTGGCCGACCGCACGCACCTGGTGGACATCGTCGGCACCGGCGGCGACGCGTCGCACACCTTCAACATCAGCACGGCGAGCATGTTCGTCGCCGCGGCGGCGGGGGCGCGCGTGGCCAAGCACGGCGGGCGCAGCGTCTCCTCGACCAGCGGCAGCGCCGACGTGCTGGAGGCGCTGGGGGCCTTCATCGGGCTGAAGCCCGACCAGGTGGCCGCCTGCCTGGCCGAGACCGGCATCGGCTTCATGTTCGCGCCGAACCACCACACGGCGATGAAACATGCCGCGCCGGTGCGCAAGGAGCTCGGCGTGCGCACGATCTTCAACATCCTCGGGCCGCTCACCAACCCGGCCGGGGCGCCGAACCAGCTGCTCGGCGTCTTCCACCCCGACCTGGTCGGCATCCAGGTGCGCGTGCTGCAGCGCCTGGGCAGCGAGCACGTGATGGTCGTCTACGGGACGAACGGCATGGACGAGATCTCGCTGTCGGGCGAGACGATGGTCGGCGAACTCAGGAACGGCGAGGTGCGCGAGTACGTCGTGCACCCGAGCGACTTCGGGCTGCCGGTGTACGACTCGCGCGTGCTGAAGGTGGCCAACCAGCAGGAGTCGGTGCAGTGCATCCAGCGGGCGCTCGCCAACGAGGACGGCCCGGTGCGCGACGTGGTGCTGCTCAACGCCGGTGCGGCGCTGTACTGCGCCGGCGTCGCGGGCTCCGTCGCCGAGGGCGTGAAGCGTGCGCGGGAGGCGGTGGCCTCCGGAGCGGCGCTGGCGAAGCTGTCGCAGTTCGTCAGCGCGACGAACAGGTTCCGGCCGGTGGCCTGAGACGCCAGGGCACCGGCGCATGGCCGACATCCTTCAGCGCATCGTCGCCGTCAAGCGCCAGGAAGTGGCAGCCGGCCGCGCCCGGCGTTCGCTGGCCAGCTGGCGCGAGGCTGCGGAGTCGCCCGAAGCGCGGCACGGCCTGCGCGACTTCGAAGGCGCGCTGCGGGCCAAGATCGCCGCCGGCGAGAGTGCCGTCATCGCCGAGATCAAGCGCGCCAGCCCGAGCAAGGGGGTGCTGCGTGAGAACTTCGTGCCGGCCGAGATTGCCGCCAGCTACGCACGGCACGGCGCCGCTTGCCTGAGCGTGCTCACGGACGTCACGTTCTTCCAGGGCCACGCCGACTGCCTCGTCCAGGCGCGGGACGCCTGCCCGCTGCCCGCACTGCGCAAGGACTTCATCGTCGACGAGTACCAGGTGACGGAGGCGCGCGCCATCGGTGCCGACGCCGTCCTGCTCATTGCCGCCTGCCTGGACGACGCGCAGATGGCCGACCTCGAGGCGTGCGCGCGCTCGCTCGGCATGGCCGTGCTCGTGGAAGTGCATGACGCGGCCGAGCTCGAGCGTGCGCTGCGTCTGGCCACTCCGCTCATCGGCATCAACAACCGCAACCTGCGCACCTTCGATGTATCGCTGCAGACGACGCTCGACCTGGTGCCGCGCCTGCCCGCCGACCGCTTGCCGGTCGCCGAGTCGGGCATCCTCGCGCGGGCGGACGTGCAGCGAATGCGCCAGGCGGGGGTCGGCGCCTTCCTCGTGGGCGAGGCTTTCATGCGCGCGGCCGACCCCGGGCGGGCACTGGCCGGGCTCTTCGGCTGAGGTGCCGAGGAGCAAAGGTGTAAGTGTGCGCAAACATACGGACGTCGCCTGCGACCTCTGGGCGATGCTGTCGGCACGGCCAAGGGCGATGGCGCACCTCGCTGCTATACTCGCGGGTTCTCCCTGGAGGGGTGCCCGAGTGGCTAAAGGGGGCAGACTGTAAATCTGTTGGCTTACGCCTACGTTGGTTCGAATCCAACCTCCTCCACCAGCGTTGCCC
>JAHCKS010000088.1 GCA_026125665.1 Rubrivivax sp. | reverse complement strand
GTCGCCGGCGTCGTCGTAGCTGACGAGCTCGAGCCGGCGGCCGAGCACGCCGCCGGCGGCGTTCAAGGCCTCGACCTGCATCTGCATCGTCTTCAGCTCGGGGTCGCCGAGGAACGACGCCGGGCCGGTGACCGACAGGAAGGTGCCGATGCGGATCGGCTCCTGCGCGTGCACGGCGGACGTCGCGAGCGGCAGCAGCGCCGCGCAGCTGAATCCGACGACACCGGCGGTGCCGCGGCGGAGGGTTCGAAGCAGGCTCATGACGATCTCCTTGCCGCGCCGCGTGCGACGCCGGCACCTTGGCCAGAACACCGTGGCTAGAATGACGCCTCAATTTCATTCTGGTACTGGAATACAGGTTTGGACTTGACCTGGTTTGCCTTTGGGCCGTGACTGCCCGAGGGAAAACACCGATCCGGCGGGGCGCTCCGGGCTCGCCGCGAGCCGTGGCCGCGCGTGCATCCGCCGCACCCGCCGCGGCGGCCGCACCGCCCGAACCGGTGCGGGTGCGCGCCGTGCGCCGTGCCGACCTGCCGGCCGTGATCGCGCTCGACGCCACCGTCACCGGGCTGCACAAGGCCGACTACTGGCAGCGCGTGTACCGCCGCTACGGCGTCGCCGGCCAGGGGCTGCGCCACTTCCTGGTGGCGGTGGCCGGCCGCGGCGGCGGCGGGCACGGCGTGTGCGGCTTCGTCATCGGCGAGGTGCGCGACTGGGAGTTCGGCTCGCCGCCATGCGGCTGGGTGTTCGCGATCGACGTCGATCCGCGGTGGCGCCAGCGCGGCGTCGGCACGGCGCTGCTGGCGGCGGTGCGCGAGCGCTTCGAGCGCGTGGGCGTGCGCAAGCTTCGCACGATGCTGGCGCGCGACAACACGCTGATCCTGTCGTTCTTCCGCAGCCAGGGCATGACGGCCGGGCGCCTGATCCCGCTCGAGCTGGACATCGGCACCGCGGCGCCGCACGGGCCGGCGCCATGAAGCTGCAGAAGAACACCTTGCTCGCCCTGTACAGCGTGCTCGAGTTCGCCGGCCGCCCGGGCGAGCACGTCAGTGCCGGCGAAGTGGCCGCCCAGCACGGCGAGTCGGCGCACCACCTCGCGAAGGTGCTCTCGGAGCTGGTGCGCGCCGGCATCATCGAGTCGGTGCGCGGCGTCGGCGGCGGCTATCGCTTCACCGCCAACCCGCGCCGGCTGACGATGCTGGACGTGATCCAGCTCTTCGAGCGCCCCGGCGGCGAGCGTCCCGGCAGCGGCCATGCCGTCGAGCGCGTGCTCGGCCAGGTGCTGGACGAGATCGACCAGACGGCGGTCGCGACCTTCGGCTCGATCACCATCGCCACGTTGCTGCAGATGGTGCAGCGGGCGGCGGCGCCCTCGTCACGCGCCGGCCGCCGGCGCGGGCCCTGACGGCGTGCAGCCGGCGGCGCAGCACGCGCCGCTGCCGCCGCCGGTGACCGCGCCGCGGGCCACGCGCGAGAGGCGCACGTGCCAGCGCGCCGGCCCGCGCTGGTGGCAGCACCAGCTGTACTGGCCGGCGCGCGTGCACTGGAACTCGATGAGCAGCTGCGCGGGGTCGTGGTCGCTGACGATGTCGAACGCCTCGCCCGGCTGCAGCGCGTCGAAGGCGCCGAAGATCAGCGGATGCCGCGTCTGCGGCGGCAGCGAGCGCACATCGATGAGTTCGGCGGCGATGGACAAGGCGGGCCTCCGGCCCGCGCTGCGGGCGACGCGGCACCGACCCTAAGGGCGGCGGGCAGGCCCCGGCCTTGACGCCGTTCAAGAACGTTGGGGCGCAAGGGGCGCCGGCGTGACTCAGTGCAGGACGAGCAGCGGCAGCCTGCTCGCCGCGAGCACCGCCTTCGTCTGCGAGCCGAACAGGAACTCGCCGAAGGCGCCGCGCCCGCGCGTCACCATGACGATCATGTCGCAGCGGTGCGACTCGGCCGCCGCGAGGATGGCCCTCGGCACGAGCGGCACCCTCACGTAGACGCCCTCGAACGGCACGCCCTCGGCCTGCGCGGCGCGCTCGAAGCGCGCGAGCACCGAGCGGGCCCGCCTGGCCGTGAGCACGTCGTCGTCGGCCTCGTTCGCCCTGGGTGTGGCCCGCACGGGCCCGGCGACGAAGCCGACGAGCTCGGCGTGCAACTGCTGCGCCAGCTCGACGCTGACATGGATCGCCCGGTGCGTGCGGGCGCTGCCGTCCACCGGCACCAGGATGCGCTTGTAGAGGGGCACCACGACCTCCTGCGGGTGGACGGCGCGCGACACCTGCGGCATGCCGGGCGCCCCCGTTCACCAGCGACCACGCAGGCCGACGCGCCAGGTGCGCGGCGGCTCGACCTGCTGGAACAGCGGCGACTTCTCCGCCAGGTGCACGTCGGTCAGGTTGTCGACGCCGAGCGTGAGCGTGAGCCCGTGCGGCAGGCTGCGCTGCACGTGGGCGCCGAGCAACGTCACCGCGGGCGCGGCCTGCGAGGGGGCGCCGACGGTGCTTGCCGGCAGCCGCTGGTCGCTCGCATGCTCGACGCGCAGGCCCGCGCTCCACGGGCCGCGCTGCACGCCCAGGCGCACGTTGGCGCTGTGGCGGGGCCGCTTGTCCAGGCGCCTGCCACTGCCGTCGGTGGCCTCGAGGTAGGTGTAACCGACCGCCAAGGTGCCTCCGCCCGGCAGGCGCTGCGACAGCTCGGCCTCGAGGCCCGACAGCCGGGCGCGCGCCAGGTTCTCGTAGGTGTACGTGCCGGTGCCCGGCGCCGGGCCGGCCTGCACGAGCTGCACCTCGATGAGGTCTTCGACCCGCTGCGCGAAGGCCGCGAGCTGCACCTCGGTGCCGCCATGCTGCCGGCCGAGCGCCAGCTCCACGCCGTCGCTGCGCTCCGGGCGCAGGCTGGCGTTGCCGAGGAAGACGTTCGGACCTTCGCGCCGGGCGCCCGGCACGATCTGCTTCAGGTTCGGGGCCTTGAAGCCGTGGCTGTAGCCGCCCTTGGCCGTCCAGCCCTCGCCGAGCTGCCACACCGCGTACGCACGCGGGCTCCACTCGCTGCCGAAGAGCTGGTGGCGGTCGTGCCGCAGGCCGAGCGTCAGGCGCAGGCCTCGCTGCACCGACCACTCGTCCTGCACGAACAGCGAGCGGTGCTGCGCGAGCGAACGCCCGCCCGGCAGCCCGGGGTCGTGCAGCGCCTCGTTGCGCGCCTCGAAGCCCGCGGTCAGCGCCTGCGCGCCGAAGTCGGCGCGTGCCTGCCCTTCGAGCGTGTGCTCGTCGATGCGCTGCGGCGGGTTGGCGGCGACGCCGGCGGTGCGCGTGTTGTCCACGTCGATCGTCGAGCGGTAGCCGCGCAGCTGCGTCGTCGGGGCAGGCGCGGCGCTCCACTGCGCCTCCCAGGCCAGCGACGTGAGCGTGCGGTCGATGTCGTTGTGTGTCTGATGCAGGCGGCGCGCACCGCTGCGCTCGCGCGCGTCGGCCCAGCGCCGCTCGTGCACGACGCGGTGCTCGGCCTCGACGCGGTGCAGCGGTGCCGCCTGCCACGCCAGGCCGAGCCAGGCGTCGCTCTTGTCGCGCCCCTCGAGCTCGTGCACCAGCGGGTCCACCGCCGACGCGACCGCGGCCGTGCGCGCGCCGCCGGCGCCGGCGCGCAGCGTCAGCCCGGCGGCCAGCGGCCCGTCGACGCGTGCGGCCAGGCGGTGGCCGTCGCCGCCGCGGCCACCTTCGGCACGCCGCCCTTCGGCGCTGGCGCTGCCGCGCCACGTGTCGCCACCCTGGCGCGTGATGACGTTGACCACGCCGCCGAGTGCCTCGGACCCGTAGAGGACCGACATCGGCCCGCGCACGATCTCGATGCGCTCGATGTCCTCCACCGCCACCCAGTCGTACTGGAAGTCCGAATGCCCGACGACGCCGTCGCTGGCGCCGATGCGCCGGCCGTCCACCAGGAACAGCGTGTGCTTGCTGTCCAGCCCGCGCAGGCCGAGCACCTGGCGGCCGCCGATGGCGCGCCCCTGCATCGTCAGCCCGACCTCGCCGCGCATGGCGTCCAGCAGGTGGCCGGCGCCGCGCGCCTCGATCTCGCTGCGCGTGACGACGGTCAGCGTGGCCGGCGCCTCGATGGCCAGCATCGCGTGGCGTGCCGCGGTGACGACGATGCGCTGCGCGTCCGCAGCCGGCGCCTGCGCCGCGACGGGAGCGGGCGCGGCGGCAGCGACGACGAGCATGCTCAGCGCCGCGGTGCCGGGCCGGGCGGGAAGGGGGAGCGCACACATGGGCAGCCAGCATTGGCCTCGGCGGCGCGCGAATCCTTGAACTGGTTCGCCTTGCGCCGGCGGGCGGCGGGCCGACGGCCGGCGTCGTTGACGCACGTCAAACACGAACCGGCGGCCGGGGCGCCCACCGGCCCGCTTGAACTGCTTCAAGGACACATCCGGCGCCGGCCGGGACGATGCGCGCGAACGGGTGTGCTCCCAGGGGGCAAGCCCGGCCGCCCGCTTCCTCATCTCTCAACCGCAGGAGAAGCCATGACCCCCTCGAGAAGCGACAGGTTGCGCAGACATCAGGCGTGGATGCTGGCGGCCTTGCTCGGCGCCGCGCCCTTCGGCGCGGCGGCGCAGGACAAGAAGCCGGTGACGCCGCCCGAGCTGAGCTACCAGGCCGGGGCCTCGCCGCTGGCCGGTGAGCCGATGTACCAGGCCACCAACCCGAAGGCGCCGCCGATGACGCAGGCCGAGTTCGAGAGCTCGCGCCGCATCTACTTCGAGCGCTGCGCCGGCTGCCACGGCGTGCTGCGCAAGGGCGCCACCGGCAAGCCGCTGACGCCCGACCTGACGATCGGCAAGGGCACCGACTACCTGAAGGTCTTCATCGCCTACGGCTCGCCGGCGGGCATGCCGAACTGGCAGACCAGCGGCGAGATGACCGAGAAGGAAGTCGACATGCTGGCGCGCTACATCCAGCACGACCCGCCGACGCCGCCCGAGTTCGGCCTGGCGGAGATGAAGAAGACCTGGAAGGTGATCGTGCCGCCCGAGCTCAGGCCGAAGAAGAAGATGAACAACTACAACATCGCCAACATCTTCTCCACGACGCTGCGCGACACGGGCGAGGTGGCGCTGATCGACGGCGACACGAAGCAGATCATCAACATCGTCAAGACCGGCTACGCGGTGCACATCTCGCGCCTGTCGGCCTCTGGGCGCTACCTGTACGTCATCGGCCGCGACGCCAAGGTCAACATGATCGACCTGTGGATGGAGCGGCCCGACAACGTCGCCGAGCTGCGCGTGGGCCTCGAGGCGCGGTCGGTCGACACCAGCAAGTACAAGGGCTACGAGGACCGTTTCGCCATCGCCGGCAGCTACTGGCCGCCGCAGTACACGATCATGCGCGGCGACACGCTCGAGCCGCTGAAGATCGTGGGCACGCGCGGCATGGTCGTCGGCACCCAGGAGTACCACCCCGAGCCGCGCGTGGCCAGCATCGTCGCCAGCCACTTCAAGCCCGAGTTCGTCGTCAACGTCAAGGAGACCGGCAAGACGCTGATGGTCGACTACTCCGACATCGACGCGTTGAAGGTCACCGAGATCGGCTCGGCGCCGTTCCTGCATGACGGCGGCTGGGACAGCACGAAGCGCTACTTCCTGGTGGCGGCGAACAACAGCAACAAGATCGCGACCATCGACGCGAAAACCGGCAAGCTCGCCGCGCTGACCGAGGTCGGCAAGATCCCGCACCCGGGGCGCGGCGCGAACTTCGTGCATCCGCAGTTCGGCCGCGTGTGGGCCACCGGCCACCTGGGCGACGAGACGATCTCGCTCATCGCCACCGACGACAAGCGCAAGGCCACCGCCTTCAAGCAGGTGGCGCAGCTCAAGGGCCAGGGCGGCGGCAACCTCTTCATCAAGACGCACCCGAAGTCGACGAACCTGTGGGTGGACACGCCGCTGAACCCCGACCCGAAGATCTCGCAGTCGGTGGCGGTGTTCGACATCCGCAACCTCGGCGCCGGCTTCAAGGTGCTGCCGATCGCCGAGTGGGCCGACCTGAAGGACGACGGCGCCAAGCGCGTCGTGCAGCCCGAGTACAACAAGGCCGGTGACGAGGTGTGGTTCGCCGTGTGGTCGGCAAAGGACAAGCTGAGTGCGCTCGTCGTCGTCGACGACAAGACGCTGAAGCTGAAGGCGGTGATCAAGGACCCGCGGCTGATCACGCCCACCGGCCACTTCAACGTGCACAACACGCAGCACGACATCTACTGAGACCCATCGAAGGAGCCGCATCCCATGCGCAACACGATCGCCTTGCTCGGGCTCGCCGCCGCGGCGCTGGCCGTGCCGGCCGAGGCCCAGCCCAACATCGAGGCCGCGATGAACAAGGCCGGTTGCCTGGCCTGCCACGCGAAGGACAGGAAGCTGGTCGGCCCGTCCTACAAGGACGTCGCCGCCAAGTACAAGGGCCAGGCCGATGCGCCGGACAAGCTGGCCGGGAAGGTGCGCAAGGGCGGCCAGGGCGTCTGGGGCCCGGTGCCGATGCCGCCGACGACGGCCGACAAGCTTTCGGACGCCGAGCTCAAGGCCGCCATCGAGTGGGTGCTGAAGCAGTGAGCGGCCACGCGGCGCCATGAGGCGCCGCCGCCTGTCGGGGGTCGTGAGGCGGCGCCGCCTGCGAAGGGTGCCGTGAGGTGGTGCGGCTCTTTCGGGGCGTCGTGAAGCGCCGGCACCTGCTGGGAGTGCCGCTGGCCAGCTTCGCCGCCGGCGCTGCGCTGGTGGCGGGCCCGCGCCGTGCCGCATCGGCGCATGCCGCTGCGGCGCAGGCCATCGCCGTCGTGCAGGGCGCGCAGGCGCTGTGGGCGCACGATCCGGCCGGAGCGTGGCAACGCCTGGGGGGCGCGGCGCCGCGCCGATGGTCGGCGACGATCGGCGGCCTCTGGATGCTCACCGCCGACGATCGGCTGCAACACTGGCAGTTCGACGGGCGCTGGGCGGTGCGGGCCGACCGCGACGTCGGTCCGGTTGCTGCGTCGGCACATGCGCTGGTTGCCGGTGACGGCCATGTGCTGGTCGCGCATGGCCGGCAGCTCGCGCTGTACGACGATCGCGGCGGGCTGCTGCGCACGCATGGCGGCATGGAGCCATCGTCGCGGGGGCCGGCCGCCGCCTGCTTGCACCTGCCACACCGGCGCAGCTTCGTCGTCGCCTGGCCGGAGCCGGGCGAGCTGTGGGAGATCCAGCTCGACCGCCGGGCGCCGCCGATCCACGAGGGGCTCGTGCACGACTACCGCCTCGGCGAGGGCATCGAGACCCCGGGCTACCTGGGCGTGCGGCGCATCCCCCTGGCGCGGCCGCTGCCCGAGCTCTCGTTCGCCGCCGTGCAGGCCGCCTGGGTCGCCGGCACCGTGGGCGACGACGTCGCCATCGTGCACCTCGACGTGCGGCGGCGCATCGTGTCGCTGAGGCTGCCGGGCGCCAGGCCGCAGGGGGCGTGGCTCGGCCTCGCAGGCGCGCTGCCGCGATGGTGGCTGCCGCAGGGCGACGCGGTGCAGCTGGTCGACCCGCGGCGCTGGACGCCGGAGGGGCGGCACGCCTTCGATGCGCCGGTGCAGGCGGTGTTCGCGTTCGGCGGCGGCGTGTGCGTCTGGGTCGGAAGCGGCGCCGGCGGGCGGCTGCTGCATCAGCAGGCGGCGGGCTGGCAGGACGTGGACGGAGGCGAGGCGCCGGCCTTCGTGCGGGCTGCACCGTCCGGCCGGCAGCTGCTCGTCGCCGGCGCGCACCCCGCCAGCGTGCGGCTGCTCGACGACGAAGGCCGCGTCACGCGGCTGCCGCCGCTGCCAGAAGGCGGCCGCCTCGAGGGGCTGGCGTGGGTGCGCTCATCTGTGTAGATGCCGCGTTAGGCCGCCGTGGGTGGCGGTGGCTCACCATGCCGCTTCGCGAACGATCGACTTCAGCTGTCCTGAAGTGAACGAGATGGCTGTTGGACGGGCGGTGGCGGGATCGGGCCGGCGGGGTGCCCTGCTCCGCGAATGTCCTCTTTCGGCGGCCCTGCTCCGCAAGCTCCGCAGGTCCCCCGAATGCCCCCTTGATTTCGCTGCGCAGGGCACCCCGCCGGCCCGATCCGGCACCGGCAGTGGCACTCGACGCGCCCGGTCCGGCACGCGCGGTGGCATTCGATCGCCGAAGACAGACTCGGGTGCCACGCCAAGGACGCCGGGAGGTCGGCGCAGCGAAATGAAGGGGGCATTGGGGGGACCAGCGAAGCTGGGCCGCCCAAAGAGGACATTCGCGGCGCCGGCCGCCCGGCGGCCTTGGCGCGCCACGACCTCCGCGCGCCACGACTTCCGCGCGCCACGACCTCCGCGCGCCACGACCTCCGCGCCACGACCTCGGCGTGCCACCTCGAGCACCACGGTGCGCCGCGCAGGGGCACCATCCACTCGACTCCCGTCTCGTCGAACGCGCTCAACCCGTGTACGCCGCCAGCCGCCGCACGTCGGGGATGCGGATCGTGCGCTTGTCGACCTCGATCAGGCGCGCGTCCTCGAGCTCGCGCAGCACGCGCGAGAAGTACTCGGGCGTCAGCGACAGCCGCGAGGCCACCGTCGCCTTGCTCACCGGCAGCGAGACCGTCAGCTCCTCCTGCGCCGGGCCGTCGCCGTCCTCCTGCTCGCGCAACAGGTAGCCGATCACCCGCTGCACGCCGTTCTGCAATGCGTAGGCCTGCACGTCGCAGACGAGGCCGTGCAGGCGCCGCGACAGCCCGGCGAGCATGCGCGCGGCAAAGCGCCAGTCGCGCTGCAGCTCGTCCATCACCGTCTGCCGGTGCACCGACAGCAGCAACGTGTCGGCCAGCGCCTGCGCGTTCACCATGCACGGCTTGCCCAGGAAGATCAGCGCCTCGGCGAAGCTGCCGCCGGCGCCGATCAGCTCGATCACCTTCTCGGCGCCGGTGGGCGACAGCACGAACAGCTTGACCTGCCCGACGACGACCACCTTGAACGACTCGCACGGTTCGCCCATGCGGAACACCACCTCGCCGCGCTCGTAGCGGCGCATGTGGCAGCCGTCGGCCATGCGCGCGATCTCCGGCGGGCTGAGGTCGCTGAACAGCGGCAGCACCGACAGGAAGCGCGCGACATCGAACGTTCCCGTGTCAAGCATGAGCACCTCGCGCGCGCAGCGGATTGGTGCGCCGGATGCTGGCGCTCGTGCCGGGCGGTCCGCTTGATGCCGGTCAAGCTTGGTGCGTGGCATCCCCCCGCCGTGCCGTGCCATGCGCCGGCCGGCCCTCAGCGCGGCACGATGAACGTCGTTGCCTCGCGCACGAGCGGGTCGGCGCCGTCCACCGGCGCCAGCGTCAGCGTCACCGCGTGCGAGCCCGGCCCGAGCCGCGCGGCCTCGGCTGCTGGCATCGCCAGGCGCACGGTGAACGGCTGCACCTCGCCGGGGCGCAGGTCCAGCGAGCGCGCACCGTCGACGACGAGCCCCATCGGGCCGTCGACGCCCAGCCGGTAGCGGGCTGCGTGTTCCGTGCGGTTCACGACGTGCGCGCGGTACACGTTCTCGATGCGGCCGTCCTCGCCCAGGCGGGCGAGCGTGCCGCGGTCGCGCATGACGTCCATCGATGCCGGCGAGCGCAGCGCGAGCGCCAGCACGAAGGCCATGGCCGCGGCGAGCAGCAGCGTGCCGTAGGCCAGCACGCGCGGCCGCGCCAGGCGGCGCAGCATGCGCGCACGGTCCCAGCCGCCGGCCACGGCGTTCGCGGTGGCGTAGCGCACGAGACCGCGCGCGTAGCCCATCTTGTCCATGACCTCGTCGCAGGCGTCGATGCAGGCGGCGCAGCCGATGCACTCGTTCTGCAGGCCGTTGCGGATGTCGATGCCGGTGGGGCACACCTGCACACACAGCGTGCAGTCCAGGCACGCGCCCAGGCCCAGCGCGCCTGCGTCGGCACGCCGCGGGCGCGAGCCGCGCGGCTCGCCGCGCCGGCCGTCGTAGGCGATGACGAGCGAGTCCGCGTCGATCATCGTGCTCTGCAGGCGCGCGTAGGGGCACATGTACTTGCAGATCTGCTCGCGCATCCAGCCGGCGTTGCCGTAGGTCGCGGCGCCGTAGAACAGCACCCAGAACGTCGGCCACGCGGCCAGGCTCAGCGTCGCCGCCTGCGCGGCCAGCTCGCGCACCGGGAGGAAGTAGCCCACGAACGTGAAGCCGGTCCAGCCCGCCACCAGCGCCCACAGCGCGTGCTTGCCGCCCTTGCGCAGCAGCTTGCGCGCACCCCAGGGCGCCGCGTCCAGGCGCATGCGGGCCGCCCGGTCGCCTTCGGTGTGGCGCTCGATCCACAGGAAGATCTCGGTGTAGACGGTCTGCGGGCAGGCATAGCCGCACCACAGCCGGCCGGCCACGGCGGTGAAGAAGAACAGCGCCAGCGCCGCGATCACCAGCAGCGCGGCCAGGAAGATCAGGTCCTGCGGCAGCAGCACCAGGCCGAGCACGTAGAAGCGCGGTGCATCGAGGTCGAACAGCACGGCCTGGCGGCCGTTCCACGTCAGCCACGGCAGGCCGTAGAAGACGGCCTGCGTGACCCACACCATGACCCAGCGCAGGCGCGCGAAGCGCCCCTGCACCGAACGCGGATAGATCTTCGCCTGCTTCTGGTACAGGGAGACGACGGAGACGGCCTGCTGCACGGCTGCCGGCGCGCCGGGCGCGTTCATGCGCGCGGCGCGGGTTGCGCCGCGACGGCGCGCCGCTGCAGCAGCACCGCGGCGGGCACGCGGCCGGGCCGCTGCGATGCGGGCAGCACGTCGGCGAGGCTGCGGCGGTCGAGCTCGGCCAGGAACGCGGCAAGCGCGGCGTCGAACGCGCCGGCCAGCCCGCAGGTGCCGGCGCCGGTGCAGGCGACGCCGGTGGTGAAACACTCGACGAGGTCGAAGCCGCTCTCGGTGCAGCGCACGACCTCGCCGATCGGGATCTCGGCGGCGGGCCTCGCGAGGCGCATGCCGCCCCCGGTGCCGCGCTGCGTGTGCAGCAGGCCGGCGCGGGCCAGCAGGTGCGTCACCTTCACGAGGTGCGCCTCGGAGATGTCGTAGCGCCGCGCGATCTCGGCGATCGTGCACAGGCGCCCGGGATGCAGCGCCACGTGCATCAGCAGGCGCAGCGCGTAGTCGGTCAGGGTCGTCAGCTTCACGCCGTGCAGCGTAGAAGGTGTATGCCAGATGTACCTTGATCTGCGACAAAGGTGGGCCGGAACGCGGCCGCGGCCGCGGGACGGGACCCGGGCCCGGCCGAGGCGCGCTCAGGAGGGCTCTGCCGAGCCCGTGGCGAGCCCCGCCTGCAGCGCCACGCCGGCTGCAGCCAGCGCGTTGTGCAGCCAGACGAGTGGCGCCGGCGCCGCCAGCGCGGCGGCGAAGCCGCCCAGCAGCACCTGCGCGGCGGCCAGCGACATCAGCGCGCGACCCTCGGCGCGCCGTGCGGTGGAGTGCAGTGCCGCGCCGAGCGCGAAGGCCCAGGGCGCGGCGACGAACGCCAGCGCGAGGTGCAGCATCGGCGCCATCGTGCCCTCGCGCGGCGGCGAGCCCGACCATGCGCCGAGAGCGAACTGCGCCAGCCAAAGCAGCACACCCGTGCCCGCCGCGCGCCGCAGGCCGCGCGGCAACCTCGGTGCGTGGCCAAGGCGCCGCCATGACAGCCAGGCCAGCGCCAGCAACGTGGCGCCGCCAAGGAGGTTGCCCAGCAGCACCGCCGACGCCCGCGAGCCCGGCGCGGCAATGCCCAGGGCCGACAGCGCCAGCGCCAGCAGCAGCATCGCGACGACGGGCACGCTCACGCCGGCGCTCGCGCCGTCGCGGCGCAGCGCGTGCACGATCAGCGCGAGCATCACCAGCAGCACCAGCAGTACCGCCGAGGCGGCTACGCGGTGCACGGCTCGCACCGTACCCACGGAAGCGGGCGCAGCGAGCACGGGCCACGCAGGCAGCGACGCCTGCGCCGCGGCGCGGCACGGCGGCCAGTCGGTGCAGGGCGGCCGCGGCGCCGCCAGGCGCAGCCAGGCGCTGGCGCTGACGACGACGAACATCAGCAGTGCCGCCGCCAGCGCGAGGCGCTGCATCCGGATCGATCGCCGCTGAGGTCGCGCGTCAGGTGGCGTGTCGGGTGGCACGTCGGGTGGCACGTCAGGTGGCATGGCGCTCTCGCTTCGCACTCCGTCGCGTGATGCTGCCTTGCAGCACCGCGCGGCGCACCGGTCGCGGCGGCGCGCGTCGGCTTTCCTTGAACTGGTTCATTTCCCGGTGCGGCAGGCGCGCCACAGAATGAATCGCATCGATGTCGGCTTGGATGCGCGGGCTCGCGCTCCTGCCGCACGACGCCGAGGAGCAACGCCATGAACCACGCGCAAGACAACGACGACACCGCTCAGGTGCCCTGGATGCAGCAGCTGCTGGACAACCCGTTCCTGCTGCTGTTCCTCGGGGTGTTCGTGCCGATGGTGCTGTACACGGTGTGGGGCGTGTACGACATCCTGACGCTGCCGCTGGCGAAGTGACCGGGGAGCACGCCGATGAGCGCCATCCTGCCGCCCGCCGAGCGCCTGTGGTACCGGCATCCGATCGACCGCGTCGAAGGCACGTGGATCGCCATCGCGCTGACCTGGTGCCTGATCATGTTCTTCATGATGATCGGCTGGCACGTCTGGGGCAAGCAGAACCTCAGCACCGAGACCTACCGCACGCGGCCCGAGCAGTTCGCGGCCAAGGTCGAGGCCATGGTCGCGAAGTACAAGGTGCGCGAGGAGACCGACGAGAAGATCCCGGTCGTCAAGCCGCCACCGGGCAGCGACGTCTACATGCTGGCGCGGCTGTGGGCCTTCCATCCGATCCTCGAGCTCGAGGTGGGCAAGACCTACCGCCTGCACCTGACGGCGATGGACTACAACCACGGCTTCTCGCTGCAGCCGGCCAACATCAACATCCAGATGGTGCCCGGCTTCGAGCACGTGGTCACCGTGACGCCGAACCAGACCGGGGTCTATTCCGTGGTCTGCAACGAGTACTGCGGCATCGGCCACCACAAGATGGTCGGCCGCATCCACGTCGTTCCGTGAGGAGGGCGCGATGAGCACGGCCACCACCTACCGCACCTGCCCGCGCTCGGGTCTGCAGTTCGAGCGCAGCGCCGAGCTCCTGATGAAGGCCAACGCCTTCGTCGCCGTCGTCTGGCTGCTGGTCGGCGGGCTGCTCGCCATCGGCGTCGTGATGACGCGCTGGCCGGCCTTCCGCTGGCTCGAGGCCGACACCTTCTACATGGTGCTCACGGCGCACGGCATCGACATGCTGATCTTCTGGATCATCTTCTTCGAGATCGCGATCCTGTACTTCGCGAGCTCGACGCTGCTGCGCTGCCGCCTGGCCACGCCGAAGCTCGCCTGGCTGGGCTTCGCGCTGATGGTCATCGGCTCGGTGACGAACAACGTCGCCGTGTTCCGCGGCGCCTCGAGCGTGATGATGACGAGCTACGTGCCGATGATGGCCGAGCCGAGCTTCTACCTCGGGCTGATCCTGTTCGCGGTGGGCGCGCTGATCGGCTGCTTCGTCTTCTTCGGCACGCTCGTCGTGGCCCGGCGCGAGAGGACCTACGAGGGCTCGGTGCCGCTGGTGACCTTCGGCGCCATCACCGCGGCCATCATCGCCGTGTTCACGATCGTCTCGGGCGCCATCATCCTCATCCCGACCTGGCTGATGTCGCTGGGTGTCGTGAAGGAGGTCGACGCGCTCGTCTACCGCACGATCTGGTGGGCCTTCGGCCACAGCTCGCAGCAGATCAACGTCGCGGCACACATCTCGGTGTGGTACCTGGTGGCGGCGATCGCCTTCAACGCGCGACCGATGAGCGAGCGCGTCAGCCGCGTCGCCTTCCTCCTGTACATCCTCTTCCTGCAGCTGGCGAGCGCCCACCACCTGCTTGCCGACCCCGGCCTCAGCACGGGCTGGAAGGTCGTCAACACCAGCTACTTCATGTACTTCGCGGTGCTGGCGTCGATGCTGCACGGCCTGACGATCCCCGGCGCGATGGAGGTGGCGCAGCGGCAGAAGGGCTTCACGAAGGGGCTGTACGAGTGGCTGCGCAAGGCGCCGTGGGGCAACCCGACCTTCTCGGGCGTGTTCATCGCCCTCATCGGCTTCGGGTTCCTGGGCGGCATCTCGGGCGTGATGATGGGCACCGAGCAGCTGAACATGCTGATCCACAACACGATCTACGTGCCCGGGCACTTCCACGCCACGGTGGTGATCGGCACGACGCTCACGTTCATGGCGCTCACCTACTACCTGATCCCGGTGCTGTTCAGGCGCGAGATGATCAACCCGGGCCTGGCGAAGTGGCAGCCGTACCTGTTCGGCTTCTCGATGTACGCGGTGGCGCTGGTGATGATGGGCGCGGGCACGCTGGGTGTCTCGCGCAGGCACTGGGACATGGCCTTCCAGGGCGCGGCGCTCGCCTACGAGTGGCCCGGTGCGGCCTACCTGATGATGGGGCTCGTGGGCCTGACGGGCATGATCGCCATCGTCAGCGGCGCGATCTACGTCTACATCACGGTGGGTTCGCTGCTGTGGGGCAAGCGGCTCGACGCCGGCAGCGCGAGCCCGAAGTTCACGCCGGTGCCGCGCGCCGCGCCGAGCGTGGCGGCGCAGAGCTACGGCTCGATGGGCTTCGCGGCGCCGGGCACCTTCGTGCTGGCGATGGTGTTCCTGCTCGCCTTCGTCCTGTACTACTTCATCAACTGGCGCTACCTCGGCACCCTGTGGGGCCTGAGCTGAGCGGGCGCGCCGTGCGATCCGAGCCGTGAGCCGCCGGGCCCGCCGGCAGGGACGAGAAGGAGACAGACCATGCCGCTGCTGACGCCAGGCCGCATCGGCCGCCACGCGGCGGGAGGGACCGTGGTCGTGCCGGCCGCGGCGCGGGCCGGCTGGCGCACCGTGCTCGGCATCTTCAAGCTGCGCATCGGCGCGCTGATCATGATCACCGCGCTCGGCGGCTACGCGGTGATGATGCCGGCGGCCGGCGCCGGCGCGGCCGAGGTGCTGGTGATGGCGCTGGCCGTGTTCGCCGCGGCCGCCGCGGCCGGCGCCTTCAACCAGTTCGTCGAGGCGGAGAGCGACCTCCTGATGCCGCGCACGCGCGCGCGCGCCTTCGCCAGCGGCGCGCTGCCGCGCAGCGGCGGCTGGCTGATGGCCATCGTCGCGTTGCTCGTGCTCGCGGTGGCCGCGTCGGCCTGGCTGGTGAACGCGACGTCGGCCGCCTTCACGCTGGCCGGCGCGCTGACCTACGCCGGCGTGTACACGCTGGGCCTGAAGCGCCGCACGGCGTGGAACATCGTCGTCGGCGGGCTCGCCGGCAGCTTCGCCGTGCTCGCGGGCGCCGCGGCGGCCGACCCGGCGCTGGCACCGCAGGCGTGGGCGCTGGCGCTGGTGCTCTTCCTGTGGACACCGCCGCACTTCTGGAGCCTGGCCATCGCCAACGAGGCCGAGTACCGTGCCGCCGGCGTGCCGATGCTGCCGGTGGTCTTGGGCCCTGCGCGCGCGGCGCGCATCGTGCACGTGAACACGTGGCTGCTCGTCGCCGCGTCGCTGTTGCCGCTGGCCTTCGGCGCCGGCTGGCCGGTGGCGGCGGGCGCGCTGATCGGCGGCGCGCACTTCCTGCGCAGGACCCATTCGCTGGCCCGTGCCCCCGGCCGCAAGACGGCCCTGGCGGCGTTCTTCGCCTCGATGGTGCAGCTCTCGATCCTGCTCGCGGCGGTGGCCCTCGATGCGGCGATGCGATGACTCCCGCCGCCGGTGCCGCCGGATCGCCCTTGCCGGCCTGGCGCTGGTGCTCGGTGCCGCGGGCGGTGCCGCTGGTGCCACCGGGTTTGCGGTCGCCGACGACGCCGGGCCCGCCGCGCGGCTGAACGAGGCCGAGGCGGTGCGGCTCGGCCAGGAGGCGATCGGCCGCACGCTGCCCGACCTCGTGCTGCTCGACCGCGAGGGCCGGCCGGTGCGGCTGGCCGGCTACCGCGGCAAGCCGCTGCTGGTGAGCTTCATCTACACCGGCTGCTTCCAGGTCTGCCCGACGCAGACGCGCGCGCTGCACGAGGCGGTGCGTGGCCTCGAGCGGATGCTCGGGCCGCACCAGTTCAACGTCGTCAGCATCGGCTTCAACCAGCCGTTCGACGACCCGGGCGCGATGCGTTCGTTCGCACGCCAGCACCGCATCGACGAGCCCAACTGGGAGTTCCTGAGCCCGCCGCGCGATGCCGTGGGCAGGCTCACGCGCGAGCTCGGCTTCAGCTACGTGGCCACGCCGGCCGGCTTCGACCACGTGCTCGGTGTCACGGTCGTCGACGCCGCCGGTCGCATCCACGCCCAGGTCTACGGCGACCGCCTGCGCGCCGACCAGCTCGGCCGCCCGCTGCGGCAGCTGCTGCTGGACGCCCCGCGGGCGGACAGCGCGGCCGCGTCGACGTTCGCCGCGGTGGTGGAACGGGTGCGCATCCTGTGCACGGTCTACGACCCCGACACGGGCGAGTACCGCTACGACTGGAAGCTGATCTTCGAGCTGATCGGCGGCGCGCTCTTCTTCGGCAGCGTCGGCATCTACCTGCTGCTCGATGCCGTCGGCCGGCGGCGCCGGCGTCGTGCGGCGGGGGTGTCATGCGCGGCCTCGAGCCCCTCCGGCAACGCGGCCTGAGCGGCTGGCGCGCCGCCGAGCGAGCCGTCGATGCGCTCACCGGCGCGCCGGGCAATCCGCTGCGCCACCTGGGCGCGATCGGCATGTTCGCGTTCTGGATCGTCGCCGCCAGCGGCGTCGTGCTGTACGTCTTCTTCGAGACCTCGGTGGCCGAGGCGCACGCGTCGATCACGCGGCTCGCGCAGTGGCCGCTCGGCCTGGGCCGGCTGCTGCGCGGGCTGCATCGCTACGGCGCCGACCTGCTCGTGCTGGCGATGGCGCTGCACCTCGTGCGCGAGTGGCTGTTCGCGCACGAGCGCAGCTTCCGGCGCTTCTCGTGGCTGACCGGCGTGGCGCTGATCGGCTTCGTGTTCGCCGCGGCGGTCGGTGGCTTCTGGCTGCACTGGGACGCGCTCGGCCAGTATTCGGCCGTGGCCACGGCCGAGTGGGTCGACGCGCTGCCGCTGACGCCGTTCGCCACCCCGTTCGCCCGCAACTTCCTCGCCGGCGCCGTCGACGACCGGCTGTTCTCGCTGTTCGTGTTCGTGCACATCGGCGTGCCGCTGCTGCTGCTGTTCGGCCTGTGGTTCCACCTGCAGCGCCTCACGCGCGCCGCGGTGTGGCCGCCGCGCACCTTGGCGCTCGGCCTGGGCGGGGTGCTCGTGGTGCTGTCGCTGGCGTTGCCGGTGCGCAGCCACGCGCCGGCGGCGCTGGCGGCGGTGCCCACCGAGCTGCGGCTGGACTGGCTGCTGCTCTTCGTGCACCCGCTGGTGGAGGCCACGTCGCCTGCGGCGGTGTGGGCAGGCGTGGCCGCGGGCGCGGCGCTGCTCTTCGGCCTGCCTTTCCTGCCCGCGCAGCGACGAGCCGGGCGCACCGGGCGCGCGCCGGTGGCGGTGGTCGACGCCGCCAACTGCAACGGCTGCCGGCGCTGCCTGGCCGATTGCCCCTACGCGGCGGTGACGATGGTGCCGCACCCGAACCAGCGCATCGGCCGTTCGCTGGCGGTCGTCGATGCCGACCTGTGCGCCGGCTGCGGCATCTGCGCGGGCGCCTGCCCGTCGTCGACGCCGTTTCGCCGCAGCGCGCGGCTGGTCACCGGGATCGACATGCCGCAGCGGCCCATCGGCGAGCTGCGCCGGCGGCTGCGCGACGCGCTGGCCGCGTCGGCAGCGGCGCGGCCGCTGGTGCTCTTCGCGTGCGACCACGGTGCGCGCAGCACGGCGCTCGCCGCTGGCGACGTCTGTGTGCTGAGCCTGCTGTGCACGGGGCAGCTGCCGCCTTCGTTCGTCGAGTACGCGCTGCGCGACGGCGCCGCCGGCGTGCTGGTGGCGGCGTGTCGCGAAGGCGGCTGCGAGTTCCGCCTCGGCGAGCGCTGGACGCGCGAGCGGCTGCACGGCGTGCGCGAGCCGCACCTGCGCGCCGGCGTGGCCGGCGTGGCGGGCGTGGGCGGCGAGCTCATCGGTGAACGTCTCGCGCTCGTCTTCGCCGACACCGGCGACGAACCAACGCTCGCCGCCGCGCTGCAGCGCCTGCGCCAGCGCGTGTCGGCGCTGGCGCCGGCCCAACCGGAGACCGGTGCGCCGCATCGGCTGCGCCATGCCTGAGGTGAGGACCGTGCAGGTCGTGTCGGGATCGGGCCGGCGGGGTGCCCTGCTCCGCGAATGTCCTCTCTTTCGGCGGCCCTGCTCCGCAAGCTCCGCAGGTCCCCCGAATGCCCCCTTGATTTCGCTGCGCAGGGCACCCCGCCGTCCCGATCAGGCACCGCAGTGGATCTCGTCGAAGACAGACCACGGTTCCCGCCAAGGACGCCGGGGGGTCGGCGCAGCGAAATCAAGGGGGCATCGAGGGGACCAGCGAAGCTGGGCCGCTCGAAGAGGACATTCGCGGCGCCGACCCCCCGGCGGCCTTGGCGCGCCACGACCTGGACCGACTGCCTGTTTCATGCGTCGCGGGTCGCGCTGTGCGCGGTGGAGCAACTGAGATGAAGTCTGCCACCGCCGAACGCGAGCGCCGCGCACCGGCGGCGTGGCTCGGGCAGCTCCTGCTCTACGGGCTCTTCGCCGCCTTCGTCGGTGTCTTCTCGCAGTGGCCGCGCTATCACGCGCTGGGCCCCGACGAGGCGCTCGTGAAGGTGAGCTTCGTGCGCGTGGGCAAGCCGGTGGGCGACTGCCGGCGCCTGAGCGACGCCGAGCTCGCGAAGCTGCCGCCGAACATGCGCGCCGCCACGACCTGCCCTCGCGAGCGTTCGCCGGTGCAGATCAGCGTGCACATCGACGGCGAGCGGGTGCTCGAGCGCAGCGCCGCTCCTTCGGGCCTGGCCAAGGACGGCGCCTCGGCGCTGTACGAGCGCCTGGTCGTGCCGGCCGGCGAGCGGCGCATCACCGTGCACCTGAGCGACGACGTGCGTGCGCGCGACGCCGGCTGGCGCCGCGACGAGATGCGCCGGCTCACGCCCGGGCAGGTGCTGGTCATCGACTTCGACGCCGAGAAGGGCGGCATCACGTTCCAATGAGCACGTTCGTTTCTTCCGTTGCCACGTCCGCTGCACGGTGCGCCGCCGGTGCCGGTGCCGGCGTGCCGCGCGGCGCCGCGGCGCCGGCGCAGTACACGCTGCCGGCGGTGGCGGCGGCGCAGCGCACGCTGGCGCGCAGCTGGCTCGCGCTGGCGCTCGCGGCGCTCGTCGGCTCGGGCCTGTTCTCGGTGCTGCTGGTGCTGGCGCGCACGCCGCACGTCAACGCCTGGCTGCCGGCCGGCGACTTCTTCCGCGTCGCGCTGGTGGTGCATGTCGACCTGTCGGTGCTGGTGTGGTTCGTGGGTGTCGCGGGCCTGCTGTGGAGCCTGAACCTGCGCGCATCGGCGCCGGCGCGCCTGTCGACGCGGGCGGCCTGGGCGGCCTGGGCGCTGTGCGCACTCGGCGCGGCCGGCATGGCCGCGGCGGCGTTCGTCGACCCGGGCACGCCGGTGATGGCGAACTACGTGCCCATGCTCGACAGCGCCACGTTCCGCTCTGCGGTGCTCGTGTTCGGCGCGGGGGCGCTCGTGCTCGTCGTGCTGTCGCTCGCGCGGCCGGCCGCGGTGGGCCCGGCCCCCGACGGCACGGCGGCGCTGCGCTTCGGGCTGCATGCCAGCGTCGTGGCGGCCGCCGTGGCGCTGGTGGCCTTCGCCTGGGCGCTGGCCGTCGTGCCGCGCGCGCTGCCGGCCAAGGCGTACTACGAGATCCTCTTCTGGGGCGGCGGCCACGCGCTGCAGTTCACCTGGACACTGCTGATGCTGGTCGGCTGGCTCGCCCTGGCGCACGCCTGCGGCGGGCGGATCCCGCTCACCCCGCGGGTCGTGCTGCTGCTGTTCCTGGTGGCGCTGGCGAGCGTGTTCGTGACGCCGCTCGCCTACCTCGTGCACGACGTCAGCACGGTCGAGCACCGCGACATGCACACCTGGGGCATGCGCTTCGGTGGCGGCGTCGCCATCCTGCCGGTGGCGCTCGCCGTGGCCGTGGCGGTGTGGCCGCTGCGACGACTGGCGCCGACGCAGCGCCCGCTGCGCGCCGCGCTGCTCGCCTCGATGCTGCTGTTCATCGCCGGCGGCCTGATCGGGCTGACGATCAACGGCAGCAACGTCAAGATCCCGGCTCACTACCACGGCTGCATCGTCGGCGTGACGCTGGCGCTGATGGGCCTGGTGCTGCACCTGCTGCCGCAGCTGGGCTGGCAGGCCCCGGCCGGCCGGCTGGCGGTGTGGCAGCCGTGGCTGTACGGCGTGGGGCAGCTGCTCCATATCGTCGGCCTGGTCTGGTCGGGCGGTTACGGCGTGCAGCGCAAGGTGGCCGGCAGCGAGCAGGTGCTGCGCTCGACGGCCGAGGTGGCCGGCATGGGGCTGATGGGCCTCGGCGGGCTGCTCGCCATCGCCGGCGGGCTCCTGTTCGTGGTCGTCGTGCTGCGGGCGATGCGCGCCGGGGCCGCGCCGGGCCGATGACCCGGCTCTTGCAGCGCGCGCTGCGCGCCGCCTTCATGCGCGCCGAGGCGCTGTTCAACCGCGCCTTCGGCGACCGCCTGAACCCGCTGTACCACCTGGGCGCGATCGGCTTCTTCCTGTTCTGGGTGGTGGGCGCCACCGGTGTCGTGCTGTACGCGTTCTTCGACACCAGCGTCGGCGGCGCCTACCGCTCGGTGCAGGCGGTGAGCGAAGGCGCCTTCGGCCTCGGGGGCGTCGTGCGCAGTGCACACCGCCACGCCACCGACGCGATGATGCTGACGATGGGGCTGCACCTCGTGCGCCACTTCGCCTTCGACCACCTGCGCGGCTTCCGCTGGTTCAGCTGGGTCACCGGCGTCGTCCTGCTGTGGCTCGCCTACATCGCCGGGGCCAACGGCTACATGCTGCCTTGGGACCGGCTGGCGCAGTTCGTCACGCAGGCGAGCTTCGAGTGGCTGGACTGGCTGCCGGGCTTCGGTGGCACGCTGATCCGCAACTTCATCGCGCCCGAGCACGTGAACGACCGCCTGTTCTCGCTGCTCGTCTTCATCCACATCGGCGTGCCGCTGGCGATGCTGCTGCTGCTGTGGGTGCACGTGCAGCGCGTGCCGAAGGCCGCCACGCAGCCGCCGCGGCCGATCGCGCTGGCGCTGTGTGCGATGTTCGTCGTTCTGGCGCTCGTGGCGCCGGTGGCCAGCCAGGGCCCGGCCGACCTGCGCAGCGCGCCGGCCTCGCTCGCGCTCGACTGGTTCGTGCTGCCGCTGTATCCGCTCGTCTACGCCTGGTCGCCGGGCGCGGCGTGGTGGCTCGTGGGCGGGCTGACGCTGTTGCTGCTGGCGCTGCCGTGGCTGCCGCCGCGGCGCGCCGGGCAGGCGCTCCAGGTGACGCTGCATCCGGGCCCGGCACGCGTCAGCGCGCGGCCCGGCGAGACGCTGCTCGAGGCCGGGCTGCGTGCCGGGCTGGCGCTGCCGTACGACTGCCGTGCCGGCGGCTGCGGCCTGTGTGCCTGCACCGTGCTGCATGGGCGCGTGGACCCCGGGCCGTACCAGGCTGCGGCACTCGACGAGGCGGCGCGCGCCCGCGGCGGCGCGCTGATGTGCTGCGCCGTGGCGCTGGAGGACGTGGAGCTCGAGGTCGAGGGCGTGGCCTCGCTGGTGCCGGGCGACGTGGCGGCGCCGCGCCTCTGGCAGGCGACGGTGCGGTCGATGCAGCGGCTGGCACCCGACCTGATGCGACTGCATCTGGCGTTGCCGCCGGGCGAGCGCATCGAGTTCACCGCCGGCCAGTACATCAACATCGTGCTCGACGACGGCGCGCGGCGCGCCTTCTCGTTCGCCAATGCGCCGCCGGCGGCCGGCGGAGCCGACGTGATCGAGCTGCACGTGCGGCGCATCCCCGGCGGCCGCTACACGACGCTCGTGTTCGAGCAGATGCGCGTGGGCGACACGGTGCGCTTCGAGGGGCCGCTCGGGCGCTTCGCGCTCAGCGACGGCACGCGCCCGATCCTGTTCGTGGCCGGGGCCACCGGCTTCGCACCGATCAAGAGCATCGTCGAGGACGCCTTCCGCCGTGGCGTCGGGCGGCCGATGGAGCTGTACTGGGGCGTGCGCACCGCCGCCGACCTGTACCTGCAGGACGAGGTCGAGCGCTGGCAGCGCGAACATGCCAACTTCCGCTTCGTGCCGGTGCTTTCGCACGCGGACGCGGATCCCGCGTGGCGCGGCCGGCGCGGCCTCGTGCACGAGGCGATGCTGGCCGACCACCCCGACCTGCACGGGCACGAGGTCTACGCCTGCGGCTCGGTGCAGATGGTGCGCTCGGCCGTGCCCGACTTCATCGCGCACGGGCTGCCCGAGGCGTTCTGCTTCTCGGACGCCTTCACGCCGGGCACGCCGCCGCCTGCCCCCGCGTAGACGAAGCCCGCGTCAAGACACGAAGCTGCCGGCCGCGGCGCCCCGGGCACGCTGCAGCCGTACCGGCGTGCGGCTGGCGATGCCGGTGTCGCGAGGGTCGCGGTCGTCTACTCGACCGTCACGCTTTTCGCCAGGTTGCGCGGCTTGTCGACGTCGGTGCCGCGCGCGCAGGCCGTGTGGTAGGCCAGCAGCTGCAGCGGCACGACGTGCAGGATCGGGCTCAGCGCCCCGTAGTGCTCGGGCATGCGGATGACGTGCACGCCGGCCTCGTTCTCGATCTGCGTGTCGGCGTCGGCGAAGACGTAGAGCTGGCCACCGCGCGCGCGCACTTCCTGCATGTTGCTCTTGAGCTTCTCGAGCAGCGCGTCGTTGGGTGCCACCGTCACCACCGGCATCTCCTCGGTGACGAGGGCCAGCGGCCCGTGCTTCAGCTCGCCCGCCGGGTAGGCCTCGGCGTGGATGTAGCTGATCTCCTTGAGCTTCAGCGCACCTTCCAGCGCGATCGGGTAGTGCAGGCCGCGGCCGAGGAAGAGCGCGTTGTGCTTGCGCGCGAAGTCCTCGCTCCAGGCCATGACCTGCGGCTCGAGCGCCAGCACCGCCTGCAGCGCCACCGGCAGGTGGCGCAGTGCCCTGAGCTGCCGCGCCTCTTCGTCGGCGGAGAGCCGGCCGCGCGCCTGCGCCAGCGCCAGCGTCAGCAGGTACAGGCCGGCGAGCTGCGTCGTGAACGCCTTGGTGCTTGCGACGCCGATCTCGACGCCGGCGCGCGTGATGTAGGCGAGCCTGCACTCGCGCACCATGGCGCTCGTGGCGACGTTGCAGATCGTCAGCGTGTGCTCCATGCCGAGGGCGCGCGCGTGCTTCAGCGCGGCGATCGTGTCGGCCGTCTCGCCGCTCTGGCTGATGGTGACGACGAGCGTCCTCGGGTCGGGCACGCTGGTGCGGTAGCGGTACTCGCTGGCGATCTCCACCGTCGTCGGCACGCCGGCGATGCTCTCCAGCCAGTAGCGCGCCGTGCTGCCGCTGTAGTAGCTGGTGCCGCAGGCGAGGATCAGCACGCGGTCGATCTGCGTGAAGATGCGGTGCGCGCCGTCGCCGAAGAGCTCGGGGCTGATGCCGGCAACGCCTTCGAGCGTGTCGGCCAGCGCGCGCGGCTGCTCGAAGATCTCCTTCTGCATGTAGTGCCGGTAGGGGCCGAGCTCGGCGGCGCCGCTGTGCGCGTTGACCGTCTTCACCGGGCGGTCGGCCGGCACGAAGCGTACGTGCGTGGGGGCACGGCCGCCGGTCGTCAGGTGCCCGGGCTGCCCTGCGAGGGGCACCTCGGGCCGCGTCACCCAGACCTTGCCCATCTGCAGGTCGACGACGTCGCCCTCCTCGAGGTAGATGATCTGGTTGGTGACGCCGGCCAGCGCCATCGCGTCGCTGGCGACGAAGTTCTCGGCCGAACCCTTGCCGTTGCCGCCGTTCGTGCCCACGCCCACGACGAGCGGCGAGCCCATGCGCGCACCGACCACGCGGTGCGGCTCGTCGCGGCAGAACACGGCGATGGCGTAGGCGCCGCGCAGGCGCGGCACGGCCGCCTGCACCGCCTCGAGCAGGTCGCCTTCGTACAGGCTGTGCACGAGGTGCGCGATGACCTCGGTGTCGGTCTGGCTGGCGAAGACGTAGCCCTTCCTCTTCAGCTCGGCGCGCAGCTCGTCGTGGTTCTCGATGATGCCGTTGTGCACGAGGGCGATGCGGCCGGTCGGGCCGGCGGTCTCGTCGGGTGTTTCCGCCTCGGCGGGCGTGTCCGCGAAGTCGGCGAGCTCTCCGAAGCCCGTGCTCGCCGCGTCGACGCCGGGGCCGGCGCTGAAGTGCGGGTGGGCGTTGTGCACCGCCGGCGCACCGTGCGTGGCCCAGCGCGTGTGCGCGATGCCGGTGCCGCTGGCGACGCCGTCGCGCCTGACGTTGGCGTCGAGCTCGGCCACACGCGAGGTGCTGCGCGCCCGGCGCAGCTCGCCGCCCTGATGCACGGCGACGCCGCAGCTGTCGTAGCCGCGGTACTCGAGCCGCTTCAGCCCTTCGACCAGGATCGGGACGATGTTGCGCGTGCTGACCGCGCCGACGATGCCGCACATGGGAGGTTCGGGCCTTTCATCGAAAGAAGGAAGGTGCGCGATGCTAGGAAGGCCTGGGTGAAATGTTTCGTCGAAAGTACCGGCGTCAGTGAATCAAAAGGTCGACCGTGAGATCATGCAGAATAATCAGTCATGGATAGGCCGAAAGTGACCGATGCAGTCATCGTGGATCTGGACGCCACGGACCTGCGGTTGCTCGAGCAGCTGCAGAACGACGCTTCGATGTCCAACCAGGACTTGGCCGCCGCCGCGCACACCTCGCCGGCGACGGCGCTGCGTCGGGTGCGGCGGCTCGTCGACACGGGGGTCATCGACCGTCGCGTCGCGCTGCTGAACCCGGCGCGCGTGCGCCTGCCCGGCGCGGCCGGTGTCGAGGGCCTGAGCGCCATCGTCGAGATCTCGCTGGACCGCCAGGGTGCCGAGCACCTCGACGCCTTCGAGCAGCGGGTGCTCGCCGATGCCGAGGTGCAGCAGCTGTGGCGCGTTTCGCCCGGCCCGGACTTCGTGCTCGTCGTGCACTGCACCGAGGGCATGCCCGGCTACCAGGCGCTGGTGCAGCGCCTGTTCACGCAGGACGCCAACGTGCGCAACGTCAAGGCCTACTTCGCGGTCAAGCGCGCGAAGTTCGACCCGCGCATCGTGCTGCGGCGGCAGCAGGGCTAGTCTAGCGGGTGCCGTGGCACGCGGCCCGGCGTCTTTGCCCTCTCTCTTTGCCCTCTCGAGAAGCCGAACCCTT
>JAHCKS010000087.1 GCA_026125665.1 Rubrivivax sp. | reverse complement strand
GACGTCCTCGACCTTCGCGGTGAGCATGATGATCGGCGTCTGGTCGTTGGCGGCGCGCAGCCGCCGGCAGATCGACAGCCCGTCCTCGCCAGGCAGCATGAGGTCGAGCACGATGAGATCGAGCGTTTCGCGCGTCAGCAGCCGGTTCAGCGCCTTCGCGTCTTCGGCCAGCAGCACGTCGAAGCCCTCCTGCGACAGGTAGCGCCGGAGCAGGTCGCGGATGCGCGCGTCGTCGTCGACGACGACGATGCGGTCCGGGCGGGCGTTGGCGGCAGTGCTCATAGGCGACTCCGTATTTGTAACAGCGGCATTGTGCGGTCCGGTTCCCCGGCGTTTTCGCTTGCACCGACCATCTGTTACAAGTATTTCGCGCTTTGCGCGCCCCTCGCGCGCCCGCGCGAACCGAACGAACCGAAGGAAGGAAGGAACGAGATGCACAACCCCTCCGCCGACGCCACTTCCGGTGCATGCCATCGCGCACGGAGCTGCACACGAGGCTTCATGCGGGCCTTCACGCGGGGCGTCGCGATCGTGCCTCTGCTGGCGATCGCACCGCAGCCTGCGCCGGCCCAGGCGCAGCTGGAGCGTGCGCCGGCGCCGGCCAATCTCGTGTCGCTCAGCGCCAGCGCGACGACCGAGCTGACGATGGACAGGCTGACCGTGGTGTTCGGCACCACGCGTGAGGGCAACGAGGCGGCAGCAGTGCAGGCACAGCTGCGCCAGGCCCTCGACGCCGCGCTGGTCGAGGCACGGCGCGCGGCGCGCCCGGGCGAGGTGGAGGTACGCACCGGCGGCTTCTCGCTGCAGCCGCGCTACGCGGCGCAAGGCGGCGCCAACGTCGGCATCGCCGGCTGGACCGGCCGCGCCGAGCTCGTCGTCGAAGGCCGCGACACGAGCACCATCGCGCAGCTGATGGGCCGCATCCGTACGCTCACGGTGGGGCGCGTCGGCTGGTCGCTCTCGCGCGAGGCGCGCGAGAAGGCCGAAGGCGAGGTCACGGCGCAGGCCATCGCGCGCTTCCGCGCTCGCGCCGACGAGGTGACGCGGCACTTCGGCCTCACCGGCTACACGGTGCGTGAGGTTTCGGTCAGTGCCAGCGAGCCGCCGGGCGCGGTGCCGGTGATGGCGATGCGCTCGGCCGCGCGCGGCGGCTCCGACGAGGGCCTGCCGGTGGAAGCGGGCAAGGCGCAGGTGAGCATCACGGTCAGTGGCACCGTGCAGATGAACTAGCGGGCTGCGGACTGCACGGTCCGCGTTGAACGCCCCGCGCCGCCCAGCCTACTGCGCCGTCCAGCCTCCGTCCACCGCCCAGGCCACGCCGCGCACGTTGTCCGCCGCCGGCGAGCAGAGAAAGACGCACAGGCCCGCCAGCTGTTCGGGCGTGGTGAACTGCAACGAAGGCTGCTTCTCGGCGAGCAGGCGGCGCTTGGCTTCCTCGTTGTCCACGCCATCGGCGGCGGCGCGCGCATCGACCTGCTTCTGCACCAGCGGCGTCAGCACCCAGCCGGGACACACCGCGTTGACCGTCACGCCGGTGGTTGCGTTCTCCAGTGCCGCCACCTTCGTCAGGCCGACGATCCCGTGCTTGGCAGCCACGTAGGCACTCTTGTCCGCGGAAGCCACCAGGCCGTGCACGGACGCGATGTTGAGGATGCGCCCCCAGTTGCGCGCCCGCATGCCGGGCAGAGCCAGGCGCATCGCGTGGTAGGCCGAGCTGAGGTTGATGGCGATGATGGCGTCCCAGCGCTCGACCGGGAACTGGTGCACCGGTGCCACGTGCTGGATGCCGGCGTTGTTGACGAGCACGTCCACGCGGCCGAACTCGCGCTCGCAGCTCGTCACCATGTCCTCGATCTCGGCCGGCTTGCTCATGTCGGCGCCGTGGTGTCGGGCACCGGCGTCGAACCGGCGCACGGCGGCGAGCGCACCCTCGACGTCGCCGAAGCCGTTGAGCATCAGCCGCGCTCCCTGCTCCGCAAAGGCGAGAGCGATGCCCAGCCCGATGCCGCTCGTCGAGCCGGTGACGAGGGCGACCTTGCCTTTGAGTGCCGTGGACATGCCGGTGTTCTCCTGGAAGGCTGTGCCGTGCAAGCGGCGGCGTGCGACGGCCTTGTTACGATGAAATCATTATCGGTTGCGCCCGCGGCACCTTCGCGGGCCGCGCCCAGACGCCACGTCCATGCCATGACCGCCCCGAACACCTCCTCCCAGCCGGCCCTGCGCCACGTCCAGTGCATCGACAACCGCGGCCTGCACCGCATGGCCTACTGGGAGTGGGCGCAGCAGGACCATCTCGACGAGCCGCGCACGCTGGTGTGCGTGCACGGCCTGTCGCGCCAGGGGCGCGACTTCGACACGCTGGCGCGCGACCTCGCAAGCCACTACCGCGTGATCTGCCCCGACGTCGTCGGCCGCGGCCGCAGCGACCGCCTCGCCGACCCGATGAGCTACGCCGTGCCGACCTACGTGGCCGACATGGTGACGCTCGTGGCGAGGCTGGATGTGCCGCAGCTGGACTGGGTCGGCACGTCGATGGGCGGGCTCATCGGCATGGGCCTGGCCAGTCTGCCCGGCTCGCCGGTGCGCCGGCTCGTGCTCAACGATGTCGGGCCGGCCATCGAGCCCTCGGCGATCGCGCGCATCGCCGGCTACCTGGGACAGCCCGTGACCTGGGCCACCGTCGAGGAGGCGGCCGAGGCGCTGCGCCAGGTGTCGCTCGGCTTCGGGCCGCACTCGCCCGAGCAGTGGCTCGAGCTGACGCGGCCGCAGCTCGTGCCAGCGCCGGGCGGCGGCTTCATGTCGCACTACGACCCGGCGATCGCCGTGCCGATCCGCGCCATCACGCCGGAGATGGCGAAGGCCGGCGAGGCGTTGCTGTGGCAGAGCTACGACCGCATCACCTGCGCGACGCTCGTCGTGCGCGGCGCCGAGTCGGACCTGCTGTCGCCCGCGACGGCCGGGGCCATGGCCGAGCGCGGGCCGAAGGCGCGCGTGGTCGAGATCGCCGGCGTGGGGCACGCCCCCACGCTCGTGGCGCCCGACCAGCGCGCGGTGGTGCGCAACTTCCTGCTCGGCCCGTGATCACTCCGCCATGAAGTCGAGCCCGGTCGCGCCGGCCACGGCAGCGACCATCGTGCAGCTGGCCAGCGACGAGGCCGCGCAAGCCATCCAGGCGGCGCAGGCGATTGCCGGCCCGCGGGCGCACGCCGGGGCGCCGCTTGCCGAGCCCGACCCACTGGCCCGCGCGCGCGCCTTCGCCGAGCCGCTGCTCTCGGGGCCGACGCTCGATACCGGCGAAGATGCGCTGGCGCACGCCGACGGCGTGGCGGCGCTGCTGGCCTCCATCGGTGCGGCGCCGGCGCTGGCCGCCACCGCATACCTCGTCTACGCCGGCGACTACCTGCAACGCCCCGAAGACCTGCTGCGCAAGGCCTTCGGCGAACACGCGGCGCGCTTGGTCACGCTGACTCGGCAGCTGGTGCAGATCCAGCGTGCCGCGCGCTCGGCGGTGGTGCCGGGCGACCGGCGCGCGCAGCAGGTCGAGCGCGTGCGCAAGATGCTGCTCGCCTTCTCGCGCGACCTGCGCGTCGTGCTGCTGCGGCTGGCGTCACGGCTGCAGACGCTTCGCTGGTTCGCCGCGTCGCACCTGCCGTGCCCGCCCGACCTGGCCACCGAGTCGATGCAGGTGTTCGCGCCGCTCGCCAACCGGCTCGGCATCTGGCAGGTGAAATGGGAGCTCGAGGACCTCGCCTTCCGCTTCCTGCAGCCCGACGAGTACCGCGGCATCGCCGAGCTGGTGCAGGAGAAACGCACCGAACGCGAGCAAGGGGTCGAGCGCTCGCGGAGGCAACTCGCCGAGCTGCTCGCCGAGGCCGGCGTGCGCGCCGACGTGCTGGGGCGGCCGAAGCACCTGTACAGCATCTGGAAGAAGATGCAGGGCAAGGGGCTCGACTTCGCCCATGTGCTCGACGCGCGCGCGCTGCGTGTCATCGTCGAGGACACCGCCACCTGCTACGCCGTGCTGGCACGCGTGCACGAGCGTTGGCGCGCGGTGGCCGGCGAGTTCGACGACTACATCGCGCGGCCCAAGGCGAACGGCTACCAGTCGCTGCACACGGTGGTGCTGGCTGACGACGGGCGGGCGCTCGAGGTGCAGATCCGCACGCGCGCGATGCACGAGCACGCCGAGCACGGCGTGGCGGCACACTGGATGTACAAGGAGGCGGGCGCCAAGGGCTACGCCGGCGTCAGCGCCAGCGGCGAGTTCGAGGAACGTGTCGCCGAGGCGCGCAAGGCGGTGCTGCGCGAGCTCCTCGCGTGGCAGCGCGACACGGCGGGGCGCGACGCGGCGGGGCAGGGCAGCAACGCGGAGTCCGCGACGGGCCGCGTGCCACCGGCCGGCACGGACACCGGTGCCTTCGATGACCGCATCTACGTGTTCACGCCGCAGGCCACCATCATCGACCTGCCGGTGGACGGCACGCCCGTGGACTTCGCCTACAGCCTGCACACCGACCTCGGCCACCGCTGCCGTGGCGCACGTGTCGACGGCGCGATGGTGCCGCTGAACACGCCGCTGCGCTCGGGGCAGACGGTCGAGGTGGTGGCGGCGAAGGAGGGCGGGCCGTCGCTCGACTGGCTGAATCCCGACCTCGGCTACCTGAAGAGCCCGCGCGCGCGCGCCAAGGTGCGCGCGTGGTTCAACGCCCAGGCGCAGCAGCAGACGATCGCGCGTGGCCGCGAGCTGGTGGAGAAGCTTCTGCAACGTGAAGGCCGCACGGCGGTGAAGCTCGACAGCCTGGCGGAGGGCCTGGGCTTCCGCAATGCCGAGTCGCTGTTCGAGGTGGTGGGCAAGGACGAGTACTCGCTGCGCCACATCGAGAACCTGCTGCGCCCGCCGGCGCCTGCGGCGGCCGACGACGAGCGCGTGGCGCTGCAGCGCTCGCGCAGCTCGGGGCAGGGCGGCGGCCGCGGCGGCGTGCTCGTCGTCGGCGTCGACTCGTTGCTGACGACCTTGGCGCGGTGCTGCCGGCCGGCGCCACCGGACGCCATTGCCGGCTTCGTGACGCGCGGCAAGGGCGTGGCCATCCACCGCGCCGACTGCAGCAACCTGCGCCACATGGCCGGCAAGAACCCCGAACGGCTGATCGAGGTGCGCTGGGACCGTCCGGGAGAGGGCCGCCCCGGTCCCGCCGGCGAGCCGCTCTACCCGATCGACGTGCTCGTCGAGGCGGCTGATCGCAGTGGCCTGCTGCGCGACATCTCCGAGGTGTTCGCCAAGCAGAAGGTCAACGTGACCGCGGTGCACTCCCAGAGCGCGCGTGACCGGGGCACGGCCTGGATGACGTTCACCGTGGAGGTGGCCGACGCGGCGCGGCTGGCGCCGGTGCTGGCGCAGGTGGCCCGGGTGGCGGGCGTCCGTCACGCGCGGCGCAAGTGAACGCGACGCTGCGAGGGCGCAGCCGCAAGCCCGCGGGCGGCACTGATATAGAATCTGTCGCTTACTCCAGGCGTGTAGCTCAGCTGGTTAGAGCACCACCTTGACATGGTGGGGGTCGGTGGTTCGAGTCCACTCGCGCCTACCAACAAGCAAGCCGCCGGGTTCGCGAGGGCCCGGCGGCTTCGTCGTTTGCGCAGGCCGCGCCGCAGGCCGGCTTCGCCGGGCGCGGCCTGCACGGGGAAACCCCGCGCCGGTGCCCGAGGAGCCGCCTCCTAGAATGACTCGGCGCGCAAGCGCTTCACGCCGAGCCCGTTCATGCCTGCCTCCCGCCGCACCGCCCCTGCCAGCCCGGCCGCGCCCGGGGAAGCCGGCGGGGGGACGGCCGTGCGCGTGCTGAAGAAGTACCCGAACCGGCGCCTGTACGACACGCAGACCAGCAGCTACATCACCCTGGCCGACGTGAAGCAGATGGTGCTGGCCGGCGAGTCGTTCGAGGTGCGCGACGCCAAGACCGGCGAGGACCTGACGCGCAGTATCCTGCTGCAGATCATCCTCGAGGAGGAGTCGGCCGGCGTGCCGATGTTCAGCACCCAGACGCTGTCGCAGATCATCCGCTTCTACGGCCACGCGATGCAGGGCATGATGGGCACGCTGCTGGAGAAGAACCTGCAGGCCTTCGCCGAGATGCAGGGCCGGCTGCTCGAGGGCAGCCGCGGCCTGTACGACCCGAAGCACCTGACGCCCGAGGCCTGGACGCAGTTCATGAGTGGCCAGGCGCCGATGCTGCAGGACCTGATGTCCAGCTACATCGAGCAAAGCCGCAGCCTCGTCGAACAGCTGCAGCGCAACGCGAGCGGCGCCTTCCCGGGGATGCCGGGCTTCGGGCCTTCGAAGAAGTAGCACCCGTGTCACCGGCGCGGCGCGCGACGGGCGTACCGCGCGCCGCCCCGTGCATCACGGACAATCGCGCGATGAGTTCGCTGCCGGAAGCCTCGCTCGACACTCCCTCCACCGCGGGCCACGGCGCGGCGCCGCGGATCGGCTTCGTCTCGCTCGGCTGCCCGAAGGCGCTGACCGACTCCGAGCTGATCCTGACGCAGCTGCGCGCCGAGGGGTACGAGACGAGCAAGAGCTTCGCCGGCGCCGACCTCGTCATCGTCAACACCTGCGGCTTCATCGACGAGGCCGTGCGCGAGAGCCTGGACACGATCGGCGAGGCGCTCGCCGAAAACGGCAGGGTCATCGTCACGGGCTGCCTCGGGGCGAAGGGCGGGCCCGACGCAGGGCAGGGCAGCGCCAACCTCGTGCGCCGCATGCACCCGAGCGTGCTCGCCGTCACGGGCCCGCACGCCGCCGGCGAGGTGATGCAGGCCGTGCATCGGCACGTGCCCAAGCCGCACGACCCCTTCGTCGACCTCGTGCCGGAGGTGCGGGCGGAGTTCCGTGGCACGGCCGGCATCAAGCTCACACCGCGCCACTATGCCTACCTGAAGATCAGCGAGGGCTGCAACCACCGCTGCACCTTCTGCATCATCCCGAGCATGCGCGGCGACCTCGCCTCGCGGCCGGTCGGCGACGTGCTCGACGAGGCGCGGGCGCTGTTCGACAACGGCGTGAAGGAGCTGCTCGTCGTGAGCCAGGACACGTCGGCCTATGGCGTGGACCTGCGCTACCGCACGGGCTTCTGGGACGGCCGCCCGGTGAAGACGCGCCTGGTGGACCTGGCCCAGAAGCTCGCGGAGCTGGCCGCGCCGCACGGCGCCTGGGTGCGTCTGCACTACGTCTATCCGTACCCACACGTCGACGACCTGCTGCCGCTGATGGCCGATGGCCGGATCCTGCCGTACCTCGACGTGCCGTTCCAGCATTCGCACCCCGCGGTGCTCAAGCGCATGAAGCGCCCCGCCAGCGGCGAGCGCAACCTCGAGCGGCTGCAGCGCTGGCGCGCGGCGTGCCCGCAGATCGTCGTGCGCAGCACGTTCATCGCCGGCTTTCCGGGCGAGACGGACGAGGAGTTCGAGCACCTGCTGCAGTTCATGCGCGAGGCCGAGATCGACCGTGCCGGCTGCTTCGCCTACTCGCCGGTGCAGGGCGCGGCGGCCAACGAGCTGCCCGGGCAGCTGCCGCAGGCGCTGCGCGAGGAACGCCGTGCGCGCTTCATGGCCGTGACCGAGGAGGTGTCGGCGCGCAAGCTGGCGCGCCGCGTCGGCGCCGACATGCAGGTGCTGGTGGACCACGCCCCGGCGCTCGGCCGCCAGGGCGGGCGAGGGCGCAGCTACGCCGATGCGCCGGAGATCGACGGCGTCGTGAACCTGCTGCCGCCGGCCAAGGCGAGCCGCACGCTGAAGACCGGCGAGTTCACGCGCGCGCGCATCGTCGCGGCCCATGGCCACGACCTCGTGGCGCAGCCGATCTGATCGATCCAGCGAATCCGAAGACCCCGACCCGAGGCCCCCGCTTTGAAGCCAGATGCCGCCAGCGCGCTGATCCATCACCCGTACGAAGCGCCCGCCGGCTTCATGGCGCCGCAGGTCGGCGTGTACAAGGCCTCCACGGTGATGTTCCGCAACGTCGCCGCGATGCGCGCGCGCGACTGGCGCAGCAAGGCCGGCTACACCTACGGCCTGCACGGCACGCCGACCACCTTCACCCTCGAGGCGCGCATCGCTGCCCTCGAGGGTGGCCGCCACTGCCAGCTCGTGCCGAGCGGCCTGGCGGCGATCATGCTGGTGGACCTGGCGCTGCTGGCGCCCGGCGACGAGGTGCTGCTGCCGGCCAATGTGTACGGGCCCAGCCGCGAGCTGGCGCGGCACGAGCTGGCGCGCTTCGGTGTCACGCACCGCCTGTACGACCCGCTCGACGCGGCCGCATTCGCTGCGATGCTGACCGAGCGCACGAAGCTCGCATGGCTGGAGGCGGCCGGCTCGGTGACGATGGAGTTCCCGGACCTGCCGGGCCTCGTCGCGGCGGCCAAGCACCACGGCGTGCTGGCGGCGCTGGACAACACGTGGGGCGCCGGCCTCGCCTTCGACGGCTTCGCGCTCGGCATCGACATCGTCGTGCAGGCGCTGACGAAGTTCCCGAGCGGCGGCGGCGATGTGCTGATGGGCTCGGTGACGACGCGCGATGAGGCGCTCGACGAACGCATCAAGCTCACGCACATGCATCTCGGCCTCGGTGTCGCGGGCAACGACGCCGAGGCCGTGCTGCGATCGCTGCCCTCGCTGCCGCTGCGCTACCGGGCGCAGGACCGCACGGCGCGCGAGCTGGCCGCCTGGCTCCAGGGCCGGCCCGAGGTGGCCCGCGTGCTGCACCCGGCGTTCGAGAGCTGCCCCGGGCACGCGCACTGGCGCGCGTTGTGCACCGACGCGGCGGGCTTGTTCTCGGTGCTCTTCGACGAGCGCTACACGCAGGCGCAGGTGGACGCCTTCGTCGACGGCCTGAAGCTCTTCGGCATCGGCTACTCGTGGGCCGGCCCGCGCAGCCTGGCGGTGCCCTACGACCTGAAGGCGATGCGGCCGGGGGGGGCGCTGCGCGGCCACCTCGTGCGCTTCTCGATCGGCCTCGAGGAGGCCGCGCCGCTGCGCGCCGACCTCGAGCAGGCGCTGAACGCCGCGTTCGGCTGAGTGGCCCCGCCGAAGCGCGAGCGATTCAGCTCTTGGCCGGCGACGAGACCTTCTGCCTCATCAGCCGCCCGCGCTCGCGCTCCCAGTCGCGCTTCTTCTCCGTCTCGCGCTTGTCGTGCTGCGCCTTGCCCTTGGCCAGCGCGATGTCCAGCTTGACGCGCCCGCCCTTGTAGTGCAGGTTCAGCGGCACCAGCGTGTAGCCGCGCTGCTCGACCTTGCCGACGAGGCGGCGGATCTCGTCCTTGTGCATCAGCAGCTTCTTCGTGCGGTCGGGCTCGGGATGCACGTGCGTCGAGGCCGAGCGCAGTGCGTTGATGCGGCACCCGATGAGGTAGAGCTCGCCGTCGCGGATGACGATGTAGCCATCGGTCAGCTGCACCTGGGCGGCGCGGACGGCCTTGATCTCCCAGCCCTCGAGCACGATGCCGGCCTCGTGCGTCTCCTCGAGGAGGTAGTCGAAGCGGGCGCGGCGGTTCTCGGCGATGGCAGGCATGGCGCGGATAATCCGTGCATTGTATGAAGCATGTCCGCCGCTCCGTGCTGCTGTGGTACTCGCCGCGCGAGATGTTCGGCCTCGTGACCGACATCGCGGCGTACCCGCAGTTCCTGCCGTGGTGTGCCAGCGCCGAGGTGCTGGCGAGCGACGGCGAAAGCGTGACGGCCCGCCTCGGGCTCGCCTACATGGGCGTGCGCCACGCCTTCACGACGCGCAACCAGCACGCGCCCGACCGCTCGGTGACGGTGAGCCTCGTCGACGGGCCGTTCTCGGTGCTCGAGGGCAGCTGGCTGTTCCACCCACTCGGGCGCCCGGGCAGCGAGGAGCAGGCATGCAAGATCGAGTTCGACCTGCGCTACACCTTCGCCAACGGCGCGCTCGAGCGCGTCGTGAGCCCGGTCTTCGACCGCGTGGCCAACACGCTCGTCGACGCCTTCGTGCGGCGCGCCGAGGACGTGTACGGCGCGCGCTGAGCCGCGGCGGCGCGCGACCCGGCAGGTGATGACAGGGATGCGCGTCGAAGTGGCCTACTCGCCGCGTGCCGGCGAGGTGGACGTCGTGGCGCTGGACCTGCCCGCCGGCGCGACGGTCGCCGACGCCCTGGGTGCCAGCGGCCTGCTATCGAAGCACGGGCTCGAGGCGGCGACGTTGCGCCTGGGCGTGTGGGGCAAGGTGAAGGAGGCGACCGCGCCGCTGCGCGAGCGCGACCGCGTCGAGATCTATCGCCCGCTGAAGGTCGATCCGAAGGAGGCGCGGCGGCAGCGCTACAAGCGCCACCTCGAGACGGTGGCCGCGCGCGCGGCCGCCTCCGGGAAGAAGGCGTAGGGGCCCGGCCTGTGCGGAGAGGCCCGAGGCGAATCGGGCCCGAGCAGGCCGCGCTAGCGGCAGTCGCTGGCGATCACCGCGCGCGCGCTGCGCATCTCCTCGGCGCGGCCGCGGTCGTCGAGCACCTCGCGCTCGCCCTTGTCGTTGACGCGTGCCAGGCGCTGGCCGCTCTCGAGTGCGGCGACGTGGGCGCGCGCACGGCGGCAGTTCTCGGCGCGCTGCGCCGCCAGGCGCTGCTCGTCGGCCTTGGCCTTGGCCGCGGCCTCCTGCTCGGCCCGGCGCCGCCGAGCTTCGACCTCGGCCTGCAGGCCGCCGGGACCCGAGGCGGCTGCGACTGCCGGCACCGGGGCGCCGGAGGCGGCCTCCGAGGCCGCTTCAGCGGCAGCGGCCGGCGGGGCGCGGCGCAAGGCCGCGCTGGCCGGCCGGCTGAGGATGTCCTTCTCCGGGATCTCCTTGGGTGGCGGGCGGTCGCTCACGGTGATGCGGCCGTTGCCATCGCGCCAGCGCCATTGCGCGTCGGCCGGCGTGGCCAGCGAGGCTGCGGCGACGGCCACGATCAGCAGGGCCACGTGGCGCGCACGGCGCAGGGGCAGGGCGTAGCGCATGGCGCGTGAGTGTAGTGCGCCTCGCCCCATGGCGCGACGCCTGCGCGGCGCCGAGGCGTAGCAAAGAGCATCAATCACGGGGCTCGCTCGTCCGCCCGCGGGCGGCGGCGCGGATGCCACGCCGCAGCGCAGTGCCAGCCTGCGAGCACGCGGCGGCGGAAGGCCGCGGGCCGCTCCCTATAATCTGCTTTTGCGTCCGGAGCCTCCCGCATGCGCCTGCTCGGCAAAGCGCTCACCTTCGACGACGTGCTGCTGGTCCCGGCGTTCTCGCAGGTCCTGCCGCGCGACACCTCGCTCGCCACGCGCCTCACGCGCAACATCACGCTGCAGCTGCCGCTGGTCTCGGCGGCGATGGACACGGTGACCGAGGCGCGCCTCGCGATCGCCATCGCGCAGGAAGGCGGCATCGGCATCGTGCACAAGAACCTCACGCCGAAGCAGCAGGCGGCCGAGGTGGCCCGCGTCAAGCGCTACGAATCGGGCGTGCTGCGCGACCCGATCACCGTCACGCCCGACATGCCCGTGCGCGCGGTGATCGAGCTTTCGCGCCAGCACGGCGTGTCCGGCTTTCCGGTGCTCGAGGGCAAGCAGGTCGTGGGCATCGTCACCAACCGCGACTTGCGCTTCGAGACGCGGCTGGACGCGCCGGTGCGCGACATCATGACGCCGCGCGAACGGCTGATCTCGGTGCGCGAGGGCGCCTCGCTCGAGGAGGGCAAGGCGCTGATGCACAAGCACCGCCTGGAACGCGTGCTCGTCGTCAACGAGGCCTTCGAGCTGCGCGGCCTGATGACGGTGAAGGACATCACCAAGCAGACGAGCTTCCCGAACGCCGCCCGCGACAGCCAGGGCAAGCTGCGCGTCGGCGCCGCGGTCGGCGTCGGCGATGGCACCGAGGAGCGTGTCGAGGCGCTGGTCAAGGCCGGCGTCGACGTCATCGTCGTCGACACCGCGCATGGCCACAGCCAGGGCGTGACCGAGCGCGTGCGCTGGCTGAAGCGCCAGCATCCGCAGGTGGAGGTCATCGGCGGCAACATCGCCACCGGCGCTGCGGCGCTGGCCCTGTGCGAGGCGGGGGCGGACGCGGTGAAGGTCGGCATCGGCCCGGGGTCCATCTGCACCACGCGCATCGTCGCCGGCGTGGGCGTGCCGCAGATCTCGGCCATCGACAACGTGGCCACGGCGCTGCGCGGCAGCGGCGTGCCGCTGATCGCCGACGGCGGCATCCGCTACAGCGGCGACATCGCCAAGGCCATCGCCGCCGGCGCCAGCACGGTGATGATGGGCAGCGTGTTCGCCGGCACCGAGGAGGCACCCGGCGAGACGATCCTCTACCAGGGCCGCACCTACAAGAGCTACCGCGGCATGGGCTCGCTCGGCGCCATGTCGCAGGGCAGCGCCGACCGCTACTTCCAGGAGGACGGCGGCAACAACCCCAACACCGCCAAGCTCGTGCCCGAGGGCATCGAGGGCCAGGTGCCGTACAAGGGCTCGGTCGTGGCCATCCTCTTCCAGATGGCCGGCGGGCTGCGCGCCGCGATGCACTACTGCGGCTGCGCCAGCGTGGCCGACATGCAGCAGCGCGCCGAGTTCGTCGAGATCTCCGCCGCCGGCATGCGCGAAAGCCACGTGCACGACGTGCAGATCACGAAGGAAGCGCCGAACTACCGGGCCGAGTGACAGGCAGGTGACGAGCGACTGACGAGCCAGCGATGAGCGAGCCCGGCGCGCCGGCCGTGACGACGACATCGAGCGATGGCCGCCTTTCCGGAAGGAAGGCGGCCATGTCGTTCATCCTCGTCACGGTGCTGATCGACATGATCGCCATCGGCCTGATGGTACCGGTGCTGCCGCACATCGTCGGCACGTTCACGCGCAGCAACGACGAGCAGGCGCTGGCCTTCCTCGCGGTGACCACGGCGTTCGGCGTGGCCAACTTCCTCGGCTCGCCGGTGCTGGGCGGCCTGTCCGACCGCTTCGGCCGCCGGCCCGTGCTGCTGCTCGGCTTCGCCGGGCTGGCCATCAGCTTCTTCGTCACCGCGGTGGCCACGGCGCTGTGGATGCTGGTGCTGGTGCGCCTCTTCTCCGGCGCGATGCAGAGCAACATCGGCATCGCCAACGCCTACGTGGCCGACATCACGGCGCCGGAGGACCGCGCCCGGCGCTTCGGGCAGGTCGGCGCCATGTTCGGCGTCGGCTTCATCCTCGGCCCGGTGATCGGCGGCCTGCTCGGCGACATCGACGTGCGGCTGCCCTTCGTCGTCGCGGGCGCGATGGCGCTGGTCAACGGCCTGTACGGCTTCTTCGTGCTGCCCGAGAGCCTGCCGCCGGAACGCCGGCGTGCCTTCGAGTGGCGCCGCGCCAATCCCGTGGCCGCGTTGCGCGGACTGGCAGCGCTGAAGGGTGTCGGCGCGCTCGTCTGGGTCATCGCGCTCGCGAGCCTGGCGCAGTTCATGCTGCACATGACGTGGGTGCTGTACACCAAGTTCCGCTTCGGCTGGGGGCCGGGCGACGTGGGCTGGTCGCTCTTCGCCGTCGGCGTGGTGTCGGCGCTGTCGCAGGGCGTGCTGCTGAGACCGGTGCTCAAGCGTGTCAGCGCGCAGCGGCTGGCCGTGGCCGCGATGGTCTCGGGTGCCGTCGCCTACGCGGCCTTCGGCCTGGCCACCGAGGGCTGGATGATCTACGCGATCATCGCCCTGAACCTGCTGGGCGGCATGGCCACCGCCGCCGTGCAGAGCATGGTCTCCAACGCCGCCGACGCGCGCACGCAGGGGCAGACGATGGGCGCGGTGGCCTCGCTGAACAGCCTGATGGCCGTGCTGGCGCCGGTGATCAGCCTGGAGATGCTGCGCTGGGTGGCCGAGCGCCACGCCAACGACTGGCTGATCGGCCTGCCGCTGTATGCCTCCTCGGCGCTGATGGTGGGGGCGGTGGTGATCGCCGTGCGCTTCTTCCGCCGGCAGGCCGCGGCGGCACCCGCAGGCGCCGCCAGCCCCGCGATGGCCCCCGACGGCCCGGCAACGGCCCGCATCCCATGAACCACGACAAGATCCTCATCCTCGACTTCGGCTCGCAGGTCACGCAGCTCATCGCGCGCCGTGTGCGCGAGGCGCATGTCTACTGCGAGATCCATCCCAACGACGTGAGCGCGGAGTTCGTTCGCGGCTTCGCTCCGAAGGGTGTCATCCTCAGCGGCAGCCACGCCAGCACCTACGAGGAGCACGGGCTGCGTGCGCCGGGCATCGTCTACGAGCTCGGCGTGCCCGTGCTCGGCATCTGCTATGGCATGTTCACGATGGCCGTGCAACTGGGCGGCCAGGTCGAGGCGGCGTCGCACCGCGAGTTCGGCTACGCGCAGGTGCGCGCGCGCGGGCACACGAAGCTTCTCGAGGGCATCCAGGACTTCGCCACGCCGGAAGGCCACGGCATGCTCGAAGTGTGGATGAGCCACGGCGACAAGGTCACCGAACTGCCGCCCGGCTTCAAGCTGATGGCCAGCACGCCGAGCTGCCCGATCGCCGGCATGGCCGACGAAGCGCGCCGTTTCTACGGCGTGCAGTTCCATCCCGAGGTCACGCACACGAAGCAGGGCCGGGTGATGCTCGAGCGCTTCGTGCTCGGCATCTGCGGCGCGCGCGCCGACTGGATCATGCGCGACCACGTCGCCGAAGCGGTGGCCGCGATCCGCGCGCAGGTCGGCTCCGACGAGGTGATCCTCGGCCTGTCGGGTGGCGTCGACTCGAGCGTCGCCGCGGCGCTGATCCACCGCGCCATCGGCGAGCAGCTCACCTGCGTCTTCGTCGACCACGGCCTGCTGCGGCTGGACGAGGCCAAGATGGTGATGGAGATGTTCGCCGGCCGCCTGCACGCGAAGGTCGTGCACGTCGACGCGAGCGAGCAGTTCCTCGGCGAGCTGAAGGGCGTCGCCGACCCCGAGGCCAAGCGCAAGATCATCGGCCGCGAGTTCGTCGAGGTCTTCCAGCGCGAGGCGGCGAAGCTGCGCGGCGCGAAGTGGCTCGCGCAGGGCACGATCTACCCCGACGTCATCGAGAGCGGCGGCGCCACCTCTTCCACGGGCGCGAAGAAGGCGACGACGATCAAGAGCCACCACAACGTCGGCGGCCTGCCCGAGACGCTCGGCCTCGCGCTGCTGGAGCCGCTGCGCGACCTGTTCAAGGACGAGGTGCGCGAGCTCGGCGTGGCGCTCGGCCTGCCCGCGGAGATGGTCCATCGGCACCCGTTCCCGGGCCCGGGCCTGGGCGTGCGCATCCTCGGCGAGGTGAAGCGCGAGTACGCCGACCTGCTGCGTCGCGCCGATGCCATCTTCATCGACGAGCTGCGTGCCACCATCGACCCGGCCACCGGCAAGAGCTGGTACGACCTGACGAGCCAGGCCTTCGCCGTCTTCCTGCCGGTGAAGAGCGTGGGCGTGATGGGCGACGGCCGCACCTACGACCACGTGGTGGCATTGCGCGCCGTGCAGACGAGCGACTTCATGACCGCCGACTGGGCCGAGCTGCCCTACGCGCTGCTGAAGAAGGTCTCGAGCCGCATCATCAACGAGGTGCGCGGCATCAACCGCGTCACCTACGACGTGAGCAGCAAGCCGCCGGCGACGATCGAGTGGGAGTAGGGGCGGGGCACCGGTCGCGGTCGTCCTCAGGCCCGCGGCAGTCGCGCGCTGAACACGCTGCCTTCGCCCGGGGTGCTGCGCACGGCGATCGAGCCGCCCATCGCCTCCAGCAGCTGGCGCGTGAGCGCCAGCCCGAGGCCGGTGCCCTGCACGGAACTGCGCTCGGCGCCCAGGCGGTCGAACGGCTGGAACAGGCGCGCCTGCTGCTCGGCGGTGAGCCCGGTGCCGCCGTCGGCGACGCTGATCTCCACTTCCGCGCCGTCCACCGGCCGGGCCGCGATGCGCAGCCAGCCGCCCGGCCGGTTGTACTTGATGGCGTTCGAGAGCAGGTTGCTGACCACCTGCGCGAGCCGCTTGCGGTCGGCCAGCAGCGTCGCCGCAGCGTCGACCTCGTCGTGGAACGTGAGGCCGCGCGCCGCGGCGTCGCGCGCGAGCATGGCCCACACCTCGTCGACCACGGGCCGCAGCGGCACGGGGGCGGGCTGCACGGCGAGCTGGCCGGTCTGCGCGCTGCTCAGGTCGAGCACGTCGTCCATCAGCGCGAGCAGATGGCGGCCACTGGCGATGACCTGCTGCACCCACCCCTGCTGGCGTTCGGGCATGCCGCCCGGGTCGAGCTCGAGCAGCTGTGCAAAGCCGAGGATCGCGTTCAGCGGCGTGCGCAGCTCGTGGCTCACGCGCGAGAGGAACTGGCTCTTCGCCAGGTCGGCGGCGGCGGCGCGGTCGCGCTCGATGCGCAGCGCCTCGGCCTGCTTGGCCGGCGTGATGTCGGTGTGCGTGCCGACGACGCGCCGCGGCCTGCCTTCGGCGTCACGGCTGATGACGAGGCCGCGCGTCAGGATCCACTTCCAGCTGCCGTCCTTGCAGCGCACGCGGTGCTCGTTGATGTAGCGCTCGGCGCGGCCGCTGAAGTGCGCGTCGCGTGCGGCCAGCATCGCGGGCTTGTCGTCCGGGTGGGTGAGGCTGTCCAGGGCGGCGGGTGAGTCGGGCAGCTCGTCGGGCGCGAAGCCGTACAGCGCCTTGCACTGCGGCGAGAGCCGGCCGGTTCCCGCGGCGAAGTCCCACTCCCACACGCCGTCGCCGCTGGCCTCGATGGCGCGCTTCCAGATCTCCTCCTGGGCCTGCAGCTCGAGCTCGGCGCGCTTGCGCTGCGTGATGTCCAGCAGCACGCCCACGCGCACCTGCGTGCCGCTGTCGTCCTCGGGCGGCGCCGGGCGGCTGTGCACCTCCACCCAGCGCTCGCTGCCGTCGGCGGCGACGATGCGCGTCTCGTAGTGCAGGGGCTCGCCGGCCAGCATGCGCGGCAGCACGGAGGCCTCGGTGGAGGCGGCGACGTCCGGGTGCCGCATGCGCGTCATCGCGTCGCCGTCGGCCAGCACCGCTGCGGGCTCGATGCCGTAGAGCGTGCGCACGTAGTCGCTGACGAAGCCGTAGCGGCGGCGGCCGTCGGGCGTGACGTACAGGCGGTACACGACGCCCGGCAGCAGCGATAGCAGCTGCTGCATGCGCGCTTCGCTGGCGCGCAGCGCCTGCTCGGCCTGCTTGCGCGCCGTGATGTCGAACACCATGCCCACACGCACCGGCAGACCCTGCTCGGGCGGCGCCGCGGCGCTGAGCACGTGCACCCACTTCACGCGGCCGTCGGGCAGCAGCACGCGGTGCTCGATCTCCGTCGGCGCGCCGAGGGCGTTGCGCTCGGCGGTGAACGCCTCGATGCGCGCGCGGTCGTCGGGGTGGCGCAGCTTGTGCATCAGCAGCCCGTCGCGCAGGAAGTCGTCGGGCTCCAGGCCGAGCAGCGCGCGCACGCCCGAGCTGACGAACGTGGCGCGGCGCCCGCCATCGGGCAGCAGCACGACGCGGTACACCATGCCGGGGACGAGGTCGACGATCTGCTGCAGTTCGGCCTTGCTGCGCGCCAGCGCCTCGCGGGCATGCACCTGCGGCGTGATGTCCTCGATCGTGCCTTCGTAGAAGAGCACCGCGCCGTGCGCGTCGCGCACGACGTGCGCGTTCTCGCGCACCCAGATGCGCTCGCCGTTGGCGTAGCGGCGGACCTCCGACTCGAAGCCGGTGACGATGCCGTCACGCGCCAGCAGCGCGCGGAACTGCGCGCGGCGCCCGGGGTCGACGTACCAGGGGCGGTTCGGTTCGCTGTCCGCGGCCAGGTGCTCGGCCTCGGTGGCGAAGCCGTTCAGCCGGGCCAGGGCCGGATTGGCGCGCCACTGGTGCCCGTCGGGTGCGTTGCGGTAGGCGCCGATGGGCAGGAACTCGAACAACGAGGACCACTCGTGTTCGGCGTTCTCGCGCTCCGGGGGGGCGGGCATGTACGGCATGCTACCCGGCGATGCCGGCCGGCCACCGGGGTGCGGGGCGGCGTGATGGTCGGCTTCGCGGCCGGCTTCGCGGCCGGCTTCGCGGCTGGCTTCGCTATAGTCCCGCCACGCCGCCGGTGCGTCGTGCGCCGCCTCTGCTGGGGGCCGGGGTCCGGTGCCGCGGCCGACAGACAACGAGACGGCCCTTGCCCGACCCCGCAGACGAATACGGCATGCGCCTGGCGCTGGACCAGGCCCAGAACGCGTGGCTCGTGGGCGAGGTGCCGGTGGGGGCGGTGATCGTGCGTCCCTCGCCCGAGGGCCCGAAGGTCGTGGCCACCGGCTACAACCGGCCGATCACCACGCACGACCCGACGGCGCACGCCGAGATCGTGGCCCTGCGGCACGCCGCCACGCTGCTCGAGAACTACCGCCTGCCCGAGTGCGAGCTGTACGTGACGCTCGAGCCCTGCCCGATGTGCGCGATGGCGCTGATGCACGCGCGCTTCAAGCGCGTGGTGTTCGGCGCGCCCGACCCGAAAACCGGCGCCGCCGGCTCCATCGTGGACCTCTTTGCCGAGGCGCGGCTCAACCACCACACCACGGTGCAGGGCGGCGTGCTCGCCGAGGCCTGCGGCACGCTGCTGCGCGAGTTCTTCGCCGAGCGGCGTGCGCAGCAGCGCGCGGCCACGGAGCCGGCGGAGCTGGCGCTGCCCATCGTCGAGGAGATCACGCCGCTGGAGGCCGGCGACGAGGGTGCCGCGGGCGATGCAGAAAGCGCGGCCCCGATCCCTGCCGGCGAGGCGACCGAGCTGCCGCCGGACAGCCGTTGATGCGCCTCACCGTCTTCAGCCCCTCGGGCGCCGTGGAGGACGGCCTGGCGCTTCAGCGCGCCCTGGAGCGCCTGCGCGGGCTCGGCTTCGATGCGCGGCGCGACCGCGCGGCGATGGCCCGGCAGCAGCGCTTCGCCGGCAGCGACGACGCGCGGCTGGCGGCCATCCATCGCGTGGCCGACGAGGCGCCCTCGGTGGCAATGGCCACGCGCGGCGGCTACGGCCTGACGCGGCTGCTCGATTCCATCGCCTGGAAGAAGCTGGCGCGCAGCGTCCAGCGCGGCACGCGCTGGGTGGGGCTGTCGGACTTCACCGCGCTGCAGCTCGGCCTGCTCGCGCACACGGGGGCCGGCAGCTGGGCCGGGCCCTGCGCCCTCGAGGGCTTCGGGCGCACCGACGCCGCCGGCGGCGTCGACGACGTCACTGCCGCCTGCTTCGCCGAGGCGATGCGCGGCGAGCTCGAGGCGGTGGGCTTCCGCACCGACGCCGGTCTCGACGGCCTGGCCGTGCGCGGCACGCTTTGGGGCAGCAACCTGGCGATGTTGTGCTCGCTGCTGGGCACGCCGCACATGCCGAAGGTGCGGGGGGGCGTGCTCTTCGTCGAGGACGTGAACGAGCACCCCTATCGCATCGAGCGCATGCTGCTGCAGCTGCTGCAGGCCGGCGTGCTGGCGGCGCAGAAGGCGGTGGTGCTGGGGGCCTTCGACGCCTGGGCGCCTTCGCCCAACGACCGCGGCTACGGGCTGAAGACCGTGGTGGCGCACCTGCGCAGCCGCCTCAAGGTGCCGGTGCTCACCGGGCTGCCGTTCGGCCACGTGCCGACGAAGGTGACGCTGCCGGTCGGGGCCCGTGTCACGCTGGCCGTGCAGGGCCGGCAGGCGTTCATCGGCTGGGGTCACGGATGAACAACCACCGGCCGCGGCCATTCGCGGGGCTGGTCGTCGCCGCAGCGCTCGCCGCGTGCAACAACAACCCCTGGCCCGAGCGCGACGCGGCGACGAACACGCTGCGCAGCGGCGTGGTGGAGAGCTCGCCGCGCCATCTCGACCCGACAGCCTCGTACTGGAGCAACGACACCGCGTTCACCTACCAGATCTACGAGCCGCCCTACGGTTATCACTACCTGAAGCGGCCGTTCCAGCTCGTGCCCAAGAGCGCCGCTGCCGTGGCCGAGCCGCGCTACGTCGACAAGGACGGCAGGCCGCTGCCCGCCGACGCGCCGGCGTCGGACGTGGCCGAGAGCATCTACGACGTGCCGATCAAGCCCGGCATCCGCTTCCAGCCGCACCCCGCCTTCGCCCGCGACGAACGCGGCCAGTACCGCTACCACGCGATGCAGCCGGGCGAGCTCGGCGAGCGGCGCACGCCGCTCGACTTCGAGCACCAAGGCACGCGCGAGCTCGTCGCCGAGGACTTCGTCTACGCCATCAAGCGGCACGCCACGACGCGCATCACGACGCCGATCTTCAGCACCTTCGCCGAGTACGTCGTCGGGCTGCGCGAGTACGGCGCCCTCGTCAAGGCCGAAGACGCGAAGCTGCGCGCCGGGCTCGACCCGGCCTCGCTCGACAAGCCTTTCCTCGACTTCCGCCGGTGGCCGCTGGCCGGCGCCGAGGCGCCCGAGCGGCACCTGCTGCGCATCCGCATCAAGGGCAAGTACCCGCAGTGGAGCTACTGGATGCAGATGACCTTCCTGGCACCGGTGCCGTGGGAGGCCGATGCGTTCTACGCCCAGCCCGGCATGGCCAGCGCCGGCATGACGCTCGACCGCTGGCCGGTGGGCACCGGCCCCTACATGATGGCCGAGTACGTGCAGGACCGCCGGCACGTGATGGTGCGCAACCCGAACTACCGCGGCGAGCCGTACCCGTGCGAAGGCATGCCGGGCGACAAGGAGGCGGGGTTGCTCGCCGATTGCGGCAAGACCATGCCCTTCATCGACCGCATGATCATGACGGTGGAGCGCGAGGGCCTGCCGCACCGCGGCAAGTTCCGCCAGGGCTACTACGACGTCGAGGTGTTCGAGCGCACCGACACCGGCATGTCCTACGTTGTCGAGGCGCAGGACAGCGAGGAGGTCCGCGCCGACTACGCCGCCAAGGGCTTCCACTTCCCGCAGGGCTCCGACGTCAACAGCTACTTCATCGCCTTCAACATGCTGGACCCGGTTCTCGGCTACGGCGACACCCCCGAGCAGGACGCGCGCAACCGCAAGCTGCGCCAGGCCATCAGCATCGCCATCGACTGGGAGGAGTGGAGCAAGATCTTCCCGAAGGACGCCGGCGACACGGCGATGAGCCCGCTGCCGCCGGGCATCTTTGGCAGCCGTGAAGGCACGCCCGAGGGCGTGAACCCGGTGACACACCGCTGGGTGGGCGACGCGAAGACCGGCAAGCCGGTGCGCCGCGGCATCGAGGAGGCGAAGAAGCTGATGGTCGAGGCGGGCTACCCGAACGGCCGCGACGCGAAGACGGGCAAGCCGCTGGTCATCAACTACGACTACTACGCGCCGGCCACGCCCGAGCGCAAGCCCAAGCTCGACTGGGTGGTGCGCCAGTTCGCCAAGATCGACATCCAGCTCGAGATCCGCGCCACCGACAACAACCAGTTCCAGGACAAGGTGCGCAAGGGCAAGTACCAGGTGTTCTGGCTCGGCTGGCTGGCCGACTACCCCGACGCCGAGAACTTCCTCTTCCTGCTCTACGGCCCGACCGGCAAGACCAAGCACGACGGCGAGAACACGAGCAACTACGCCAACCCGGAGTTCGACCGCCTGTTCGTGCAGATGAAGACGCTGGCCGACGGGCCGCAGAAGCAGGCGCTGATCGACCGGATGGTGAAGATCGTCCAGGAGGACGCGCCGTGGACGATGGGCTACTTCCCCTACACCTCGGTGGCGGCGCAGCGCTGGGTGAAGAACTACAAGCCGGCGATCCTGGTGCGTGACCACGGCCGCTACCTGCGGCTGGACGTGCCCGACCGCGTCGCCTCGCTCGCCGCGTGGAACCGCCCTGTGTGGTGGCCGCTGCTGGCGCTGGCCGCCGGCGTGGGCGCGCTCGTGTGGGCCGCGCTGCGCGTGATGCGCCGGCGCGAGCGCACGAACGCGCGCGGCCAGGTCATCACCGCCTGAGCGCGAGGGCACACCACGCGATGCTCGGCTTCACCGTCCGCCGCCTGGCCTACGGCGCGCTGATCCTGCTCGGGGTCAACCTCGCCACCTTCATCCTCTTCTTCACCGTCAACACGCCCGACGACATGGCCCGCCTGAATCTCGGCGGGCGGCGTGTCACGGCCGAGGCGATCGAGAAGTGGAAGGTCGAACGCGGCTACGACAAGCCGCTGTACTTCAACGCGGCGAAGGAAGGCGGCGAGCAGCTCACCGAGACGATCTTCTGGGAACGTTCGGTGTCGCTGTTCGCGCTCGACTTCGGCCGCGCCGACAGCGAGAGCGGCGGCGACATCGGCCACGAGGTGGCCAGCCGCATGTGGGTGAGCCTGCAGATGGCGCTGCCGCTGTTCATCCTGCAGGTCATCGCCAGCTCGGCCTTCGCCTTGCTGCTGGTGATGTTCCGCCACTCGCGGCTGGACTTCTGGGGCGTCGTGGCCTGCGTGCTGATGCTGTCGATCTCGGCGCTCTTCTACATCATCGTCGGCCAGTACCTGTTCTCGCGCGTGCTGAAGCTGGCGCCGATCTCCGGCTACGCGCCGGGGCTCGATGCGGTGAAGTTCCTCGTGCTGCCGATCGCGCTGTCGCTGCTGGCGCGGCTGGGCGGCGAGGCGCGCCTGTACCGCGCCATGTTCCTCGAGGAGATCGGCAAGGACTACGTGCGCACGGCGCGCGCCAAGGGCCTGGCGGAATGGACCGTGCTCAGCCGCCACGTGCTGCGCAACGCGCTGATCCCGATCATCACCAGCGCGGGCGGCTACCTGCCCTACGTCTTCCTCGGCAGCCTGGTGTTCGAGAGCTTCTTCGGCCTTCCGGGGCTGGGTGCCTACGTCATCGAGGCCATCGGCAAGCAGGACTTCGCCATCGTGCGCACGATGGTCTTCCTCGGCTCGCTGCTGTACATCGCGACCTACATCCTGATCGACATCGCCTACTCGTGGGCCGACCCGCGCGTGCGGCTGGCCTGAGCGGGGAGCACCGCACCGATGCCCAAGTTCGTGCCGCTGTGGACCGACGCCGCGATGTGGCTGATGACGCTTGCCGCCTTCGCCTACGCCTGGCAGGTGCGCCGCAGCCCGACGCTGGCGGCGACCTGGCGGCGCGTGTTCCGCGACCCGGCGGCGCTGGCCTCGTCCGTGGTGCTGCTGCTCGGGCTGGCGGTGACGCTGCTGGACAGCGTGCACTACCGGCCGCTGCTGCCCCCGGCGCCCGGCGCGGCCGCCGATGCCCCGCCGGCCTACGACGCGCGCACGCGTTCGCTGCTGGACACCTGGCTGGGCGAGCTCGTCGCCTCGCGCGAGGCGACCTACTCGCGGCCGCTTGCCTACCTCGGCTTCACGAAGGAGTCGGTGGAAGTGGCCGGGCAGGTGCAGCGGCTGGCACCGCGGCTGAAGTTCGGCGGCGCGCACCTGAAGACGCCCGAGGCCGACTGGGCCGCCGACGTGCTGTCGCGCGCCGCGATCGGGCTGGCCTGGGGCGCTCTCGCGGCGGCGGTGCTCGGCGCGTTGTTCGTCGCCGTGCTGGCGCGCGCCGGGCGGCGGCCGTGGCGCGCGACGGCGCGCCACGTCCTCGACGGCGAAGGCGACATCCCCTGGCGCGTGGCCGTGGCCACCGTGGGCGTGATCTGCCTCGTCGCGGGGCCGGCCACCGCGCTCTCGGGGCCCTACCACCTGCTCGGCACCGACCTCACCGGCAACGACGTGCTGTACCAGGCGCTGAAGAGCGTGCGCACGGCCTTTGTCATCGGCACGCTGGCCACGGTGGCCACGCTGCCGCTGGCGGTGGTGCTGGGCATCATGGCCGGCTACCTCAAGGGGTGGGTCGACGAGGCCATCCAGTACGTCTACACGGTGCTCTCGTCGGTGCCGAACGTGCTGCTCATCGCCGCCTGCGTGCTGATGGTGCAGGTGTTCCTCGACAAGCACCCGGAGCTGTTCGAGACCGGCGCCGAGCGCGCCGACCTCAAGCTCTTCCTGCTGTGCGTGGTGCTCGGGCTCACGGGGTGGGCGGGCCTCGCGCGGCTGCTGCGCGGCGAGACGCTGAAGCTGCGCGAGCTGGAGTACGTGCAGGCGGCCACCGCCTTCGGCGTGGGCCCGTGGCGCATCATGGTGCGGCACGTGTTCCCCAACGTCGCGCACCTGATGCTCATCGTCACGGTGCTCGAGTTCAGCGCGCTCATCCTCTACGAGGCGGTGCTGAGCTACGTCGGCGTGGGTGTCGACCCGTCGATGAACAGCTTCGGCGGCATGATCAACCTGGCGCGCAACGAGATGAGCCGCGACCCGGTGGTGTGGTGGAGCTTCGCCGCGGCCTTCGGCTTCATGGTGGCGCTGGTGCTGGCGGCCAACCTGTTCGCCGACGGCGTGCGCGACGCCTTCGACCCGCGCGCCCGCGCCATGCGGCCGCTGGCGCGCCGCCGCGCCATCGCTTCGGGCGGGCAAGGCGCGGCCGGGGCCGGGCCGGCACCGACTGGGGCCTCGGGCACCCCGGAGAAGCCGGCATGATCGAGATCGAGCGACTGGCCGTCGAGCTGGACTCCGAGGCCGGCATCGTTCGCGCCATCGACGGCCTGGCGCTGACGCTGGCGCGCGGCGAAACGTTCGCGCTCGTCGGCGAAAGCGGCTGCGGCAAGAGCATGACGGCGCTGGCGCTGATGCGGCTGCTGCCGGAGAACGGGCACGTCACGGCCGGCAGCGTGCGCCTGCGCGGCGGCGGCGGCCGCCATGGCGAGCACGGCGGCCGGAGCGAGCACGACGACGACCGCGGCGACGCCGGCACGGGCCCGGCCACCGAGCTGCTCGACCTGCCCGAGGCCGGCATGCGCCGCCTGCGCGGCGCGCGCATCGGCATGATCTTCCAGGAGCCGGCGACCAGCCTGAACCCGGTGATGCCCGTGGGCGACCAGATCGTCGAGGCGATCGAGACGCACACGCCGCTCTCCGGCCGCGAGGCGCGCGCCAAGGCGCTGCAGTGGCTCGAGCGGGTGGGCATCCCCGAGCCCGCGCGGCGCATCGACGACTACCCGTTCCGCATGAGCGGCGGCCAGAAGCAGCGCGTGATGATCGCCATCGCGCTGGCCGGCGAGCCCGACTTCATCGTCGCCGACGAGCCGACGACGGCGCTGGACGTGACGATCCAGGCGCAGGTGCTGGCGCTGCTGCAGGACCTGCAGCGCGAACGGCGCGTCGGCCTGATGCTCATCACGCACGACCTCGCGGTGGTGGCCGGCATGGCGCAGCGCGTGGCGCTGATGTACGCGGGCCAGATCGTCGAGGTGGCGCCGGCGGCGGAGTTCTTCGCGCACCCGCGCCACCCGTATGCGCGTGCGCTGCTGCGGGCGCTGCCGCGGCGCTCGGCGCCCGGCGAGGCACTGCAGGCGATCGGCGGCAGCGTGCCGCCGCTGACGCAGCGCTTCACCGGCTGCCGCTTCGCGCCGCGCTGCCCGCGCGCCTGGGACGAGTGCCGCAGCACGCCGCCCGCGCTGCGGCCGGCCGGCGCGGCGCAGGTGCGCTGCCTGCTCTACCGCGGGGCGGACGCTGCCGCGGCGGCCGAGCCGGCCCCGGCGGCGATGCCGCTGCGCTACGAGGCGCCGCGCGCGGCCGGCGAAAGCCGGCCGCTGCTGCAGGTGAGCGACCTGAAGGTGCGCTTCCCGATCCGGCGCGGCCTGCTGCAGCGCGAGCACGGCGCCTTCGTCGCGGTGGACGGCGTGTCCTTCGAGATCCCGTCCGGTCGCACGCTGGCGCTGGTGGGCGAGTCGGGCTGCGGCAAGACCACCACCGGCAAGGCCATCGTGCAGCTGCTGCGCCACCAGGCGCGCATCGAGGGCCAGGCGCTGTTCG
>JAHCKS010000086.1 GCA_026125665.1 Rubrivivax sp. | reverse complement strand
GGGACTACTTGCCCTGCTTCGGCTTCTGTTCTGGAGCCTGTGGGACCACGCGCACGACACGGGCGGCCACCTCTGAGACGGTGGACGCAGGGACGCGCTGCTGGTGCAGATCCTTCGTGAGAACGTCGCGCACCAGAGCTTCGGTGGACTTGAGGAGCTTCTCTTGTGAGGTCATAGCCATTCGTCCTATGTGAGGGTGTCCCACACCCGATCAATGATCAGATCAGCGAAGTCGCTGATCCAGTACTTCTGCGTCAGCTTGCTCACAGCGAGCTTTGCCCGCAAGCGATCGTGCACCTCCAAGATAAGGTGCAGGGCGCCGGCCACGTCATCACGGCGGATGGTCGCCCCTGCGGGGAAGTTCTGGGCCAGATGATCCTTTGTGCGCTGGGCCGCTGCCCGCCACTCTGCCTCATGCTCCGCGAAAAGCACAAAGAACGTCGCGCCTTCGAGCCTCTTCTCTGCCACTAGCGTCAATGCCAAGGTCGCCCCCTCCGCTACTTCGTCATGTCCCAGACGGTGACGAGGGCGGCCGCCACAACGGCCGCCATAGCCAGCCCCAAGCAGGTCACGGCGGCAACGACGAGACAAGACTGGTCGCTCACCTTGCCGGCAAGCGACAGGCCGGCCGCCGCAATCGAGAGGAGAAACCCCAGCAGGGCGAGCGATCCTCGTATCAGGAACCCGCGCCTGACGACGGATTGATGCTGAGCTTCGTACGCGCCGTACGCAGTGCTCACCGCGCCTATGAACACGAGAAGCAATCCGGCCAGCGCCGTGGAAGCAGATGCCACGTCGCCAGCAGCGCCCACCCATTGCGCCATGCGGAGACTCCGTTCTCCTTGTGGCGCGGATCGTACTTGCGCCGGCCGCGTGAGCCGAGAGGGTCTGCACTAGGGGCGGTTCCAATTCAAACTGAGGCACCACCCGCCGGTGCGGGGCCGAGCCGCGCCGCCGGATAATCGTCGATTGGCCTTGACCCGGCCTCTCCCTCCGCCCCCATGTTCCCCGACCTCGCCAAGGAGGTGCGCCGCCGCCGCACCTTCGCCATCATCAGCCACCCCGACGCGGGCAAGACCACGCTGACCGAGAAGCTGCTGCTCTTCAGCGGCGCCATCCAGATCGCCGGCAGCGTCAAGGCGCGCAAGGCGAGCCGTCACGCCACCAGCGACTGGATGGAGATCGAGAAGCAGCGTGGCATCTCGGTGGCGAGCTCGGTGATGCAGATGGAGTACCGCGGCTCGGTCATCAACCTGCTCGACACACCCGGCCACCAGGACTTCAGCGAGGACACCTACCGCGTGCTGACCGCGGTGGACGCGGCGCTGATGGTCATCGACGCGGCCAACGGCGTGGAGCCGCAGACGCGGCGGCTGCTGCAGGTGTGCCGGGCGCGCAACACGCCGATCCTCACCTTCGTCAACAAGATGGACCGCGAGGTGAAGGCGCCACTGGACCTCTTCGACGAGATCGAGCGCGAGCTCGGCATGAGCGTCGTGCCGTTCACGTGGCCGGTGGGCATGGGCAAGATCTTCGGCGGCGTGCTCGACCTGCGGCGCGACCAGATGCGCGTGTTCACGCCCGGCGAGGACCGCGTGAAGGACGCCGACGAGATCATCGACGGCATCACCAACCCGCTGCTGCAGGAACGTTTCGGCGCCGCGTACGAGCACGCGGCCGGCGAGGTGGAGCTCGTGCGCCACGCCGCGCCGGCCTTCGACGAAGCGCAGTTCCTGGCCGGCCGCCAGACGCCGATGTTCTTCGGCAGCGCCATCAACAACTTCGGCGTGCAGGAGGTGCTCGACGCGCTGGTGGACCTGGCGCCGCCGCCGGGCCCGAAGGCGGCGCTGCAGCGCACCGTGCAGCCCACCGAAGAGAAGTTCAGCGGCGTCGTCTTCAAGATCCAGGCCAACATGGACCCGGCGCACCGCGACCGCATCGCCTTCGTTCGCGTGGCCAGCGGCCACTTCGAGCGCGGCATGCGGCTGAAGGTGACGCGTTCGGGCAAGGAGCTGAGACCCAACACGGTGGTCAGCTTCCTCAGCCAGCGCCGCGAGCTGCTGGAAGAGGCCTATGCCGGCGACATCATCGGCATCCCCAACCACGGCGTGCTGCAGCTCGCGGACACGCTGACCGAAGGCGAGCCGCTGCAGTTCACCGGGCTGCCGTTCTTCGCGCCGGAGCTCTTCCGCTCGGTGGAGGTGGCCGACCCGCTGAAGACCAAGCAGCTGCGCGCCGGCCTCACGCAGCTGGGCGAAGAAGGCGCGATCCAGGTCTTCCGCCCGGTGGCCGGCAGCGTGCTGCTGCTGGGCGCCGTGGGGCAGCTGCAGTTCGACGTCGTGGCGCACCGCCTCGAGCACGAATACGGCTGCAAGGCGCGCATCGTGCCGGCGCGCTACAACGTGGCGCGCTGGGTGACCTGCGAGACGGGTGAGGGGCCGGCCGCCGACGAGCGTGAGCTCAAGCGCTTCATCGACGGCAATTCGCACCGCGTGGCGCTCGACGCGGTGGACGCGCCATGCGTGTTGCTGGAGTACGCCGGCGAGCTGCGCGCGATGCAGGAGAACTGGCCGAAGATCCGCTTCCACGCGTTGCGCGAGCACGCGGGGCTGGTGTTCCAGAAGCAGCTGGAAGGGTAGGTTGACGGCGCGCCAGGCTGGTAATACCATGGGTATTACGTCACCGTGAACCCGCCATGACCGTCACGATCAAGCTAGAGACCGCGCTGGAAGAGCAGCTGCGCCAGCGCGCTGCGGCCACCGGCCGCAGCACGAGCGAGGTCGTGCGCGCGGCGCTGCAGGCCTACTTGGCGCACGGCGAGACCGGGCCGTCACGCTCGGCCTTCGAGCTGGGCGCCGAGCTTTTCGGCCGCCATCGTGGGCCTGCCAGCCTGGCGCGGGACCGCAAGCGCACCCTGGCCGACACCTGGGCCGAACGCCAGGCGCGCCGGGGCTGAGCGTGCCCGCGCGCAAGCTGGTGGTGGCCGAGCGCTCCGCCGGTTACCTCGTGCATGCCGGCCCGGTACTGGTGGACAGCGGCCCACTCATCGCGCTGTTCAACGGCGCCGACCACTGGCACGCGCCGGTGCTGGCTTGGCTGAAGGCGAACGCTTCTGCGACGCTGCTGACCACCTGGCCGGTGGCGACCGAAGTCTGCGCGCTGCTGGCACGCCGCATCCACAACGAATGCGCGCTGGACTTCCTGCGTTGGGCGCAGCGCGGGGGCATCGCGCTGGAGGGCGCGGTGGAGGGCTCCATCACCGAAGTGCTGCGCATCAGCGAGCGGTTCGCGAGCCTGCCCTTCGACCTGGCCGACGCTTCCATTGCCGAGACCGCTGTACGGCTGAAGCTGCGGCACGTGCTGTCGATCGATGCGGACTTCGATGTCTATCGAGACCGGGCCGGGCGGCCTCTGATCAACCTGCTGCGGGCATGAAGCCGACCTCGCGTCCGGCCGCGGCGAGCCGGCTCGTCTACTCCACCGAGGGCGGCCGCATGTGCCCGCAGTGCAGACGGCCGATGGCCGACTGCCGATGCGCGGCGCAGCGCGCCGCTGCACCAGCCGCGGCCGGCCCCATCCGCGTCAGCCGCGAGTCGAAGGGGCGTGGTGGCAAGACGGTGACGCTGGTGCGCGGCCTGCCGCTCGCCACGGCCGAGCTGGAAGCGCTCGGCAAGCAGCTGCGCAGCCGCTGCGGCAGCGGCGGCACGGTGAAGGACGGTGTCGTGGAGGTGCAAGGCGACCACGTCGACCGCGTGCTCGCGTGGCTGCTGGCGCAGGGGCACGCAGCGAAGCGGGCCGGGGGGTGAGGCACAGCGCTGTCGTAGCGGCCAGGGCCGGGCACGGCGCGTCCGGCCGTCAGGCCCGGGCGCCCGGTCTCCCCGCCCGATCGCGCAGCGCTTCGTAGAGCTGCCCGGGCCCGAGCAGGATCTCCTTCAGCCCCTGGCGCACCTTCTCCGACGCCAGCGCCTGCGAGCTCATCGCCTGGTGCGCGCCCAGCGCATCCATGATCGCGTCCAGCAGCGCCCGGTCGAGGTCGGGTGAGTTGCCGAACTGCCCCTTGCTGTTGCTCGCCGCCTGCTGCACCAGCGTCTCGTTCTCCATCAGCTTGCCCTTGAGCACGCCGTTCACGTAGACGAGCTGGTCGCCGTCGCTCAGGTCGCCTTCGAAGAGGCCGTTGACGCGTTCGATGATCTCGTTCAAGAGTGCTTGCTGCTTGTCCTGCACCGCGCCGCTGCCCACGGCGTCGATCGGCGGCAGCTTGTAGCTGCCCGGCGCCTGCTGCAGTGCCATCGGCTGCGCGCCGCGGTTCTTCAGCGTGTGGTGCGTCAGCACCACCTTCGACAGGTCCACCTCGGCACGCTCGCGCCCGAACTCGAGCAGCGGGATCAGCCGCTTGTAGAACATGAAGCGCTTCTCGAGCGCGGTGTTGCCGTAGTCGAAGATCTGGCTGAGGAAGGCGTACAGGCGCACATAGGCGCCCATGTCGCCCTTGAAGAGCACGAGCGCGTCGAGTGTGTCCTTCGCCGCCTTGGCCGCCGTTTCGTTGCCCGCCGCCTCGGCGGCCGCCTTCGCGCCCTGCGCCGCCTGGTAGCGCTTCAGCACGCGGTCGGCCACCGGCGTGATCGCTGCCTCGAGCTGCTTCTGCGTGCCTTGCGGGTCCAGCTCCACCATCGCCACGCGGTCGACCTCGAACTCGTCGTAGTGCCCGCTTGCGTCGAGCTTGCCGCGCAGCTCGAAGATCAGGTGCGGGTCGGTGGCGCTCTCCAGCTCGGCCGTCTCGTGGTATGTCTTGAACGCCTTCAGGATCTCGGCCGGGTCGTTGACGAAGTCGAGGATGTAGGTCGTGTCCTTGCCCGGGTGGGCGCGGTTCAGGCGCGACAGCGTCTGCACGGCCTGGATGCCGCCCAGCAACTTGTCGACGTACATGCCGCACAAGAGCGGCTGGTCGAAGCCGGTCTGGAACTTGTTGGCGACGACCAGCAGATGCATGCCCGGCTCGGCGAACGCCTCGCGGATGTCGCGGCCCTTGAGGCCCGGGTTCAGCAGCGGGCTCGTCTCGCTCACCGCTTCGGGGAAGCTGTCGCTGTCGTGCACCTCGCCCGAGAAGGCCACCAGCACGCCGAGCGGGTAGCCGCGGTGGTGGATGTACTCGCGCATCGCCTTCAGCCAGCGCACCGCCTCCTTGCGGCTGGCCACCACCACCATCGCCTTGGCTCGCCCGGCCAGCAGCGGCTGCACGTTCTCGCGGTAGTGCTCCACCACGCACTGCACCTTCTGCGCGATGTTGTAGGGGTGCAGCCGCACCCATTGCATCAGCCGCTTCAGCGCCGCGCTGCGCTCCACCTGCTGCTCGTCGAGGTCCTTCCCCTCGTGCGCAAGGCGGAACGCGAGCTTGTAGCTCGTGTAGTTCCTCAGCACGTCGAGGATGAAACCTTCCTCGATGGCCTGGCGCATCGAGTAGACGTGGAAGGGCTGCGGCAGCCCGTCGGCGCCGGGGCGGCCGAAGAGCTCCAGCGTCTTCGCCTTCGGCGTGGCGGTGAAGGCGACATACGTGAGGCCCTTCGCCGACCCGCGCGCTTCCATCTGCGCGGCCAGCAGCGCTTCGGTATCGATCTCGCCGCCATCCTGCAGCTCGGCCCACTCGGCGGCCGAAAGCAGCTGCTTCAGCTTCGCGGCCGCCTCGCCCGTCTGCGAGCTGTGCGCCTCGTCGGCGATGACGGCGAAGCGCTTGCCTTCGGTGGCCGCCAGCTCCTGCACCGCCTGCAGCGCGAACGGGAAGGTCTGGATCGTGCAGACGATGATCTTCTTGCCCGCCTTCAGCGCCTGGCCGAGCTCGGCGCTCTTGCTGCCGCCCTCGCCGGTGATGCTCGCGACCACGCCCGTCGTGCGCTCGAAGTCGAAGATCGCCTCCTGCAGCTGCGCGTCGAGCACGTTGCGGTCGCTGACGACGAGCACGCTGTCGAAGAGCTTGTCGTGCTTCGCGTCGTGCAGATCGGCGAGGAAGTGCGCGGCCCAGGCGATCGAGTTCGTCTTGCCCGAGCCGGCCGAGTGCTGGATGAGGTAGCGCTGCCCGGGGCCACCCTGGTCGGCGTTCGCGAGGACGTCGGCCACCAGCCGACGCGTTGCGTCGAGCTGGTGGTAGCGCGGGAAGATCACCGACGTGAGCTGCTTCTTCTCGTCGCGCCGACCCACCAGGTAGCGGTGCAGGATGTCGAGCCAGCTCTCGCGCGCCCACACCTCTTCCCACAGGTACGCGGTGGCGAAGCCGGCCGGGTTCGGCGCGTTGCCGGCCCCGCCCGCGTTGCCGCGGTTGAAGGGCAGGAACACGGTGGCCGGCCCGGGCCCGGCGAGCCGCGTGCACATGCGCACTTCGCTCTGGCTGACGGCGAAGTGCACGAGCGCGCCGCCGGGAAAACCGAGCACCGGCTCGAGCACACCGCCCTTCGGCTGCGGATGCCGGTCGAAGCGGTACTGGTCCACCGCATCGTGCACGCCCTGCGTGAAGTCGCTCTTCAGCTCCGCCGTCGCGACGACGATGCCGTTCAGGGTGAGCACGAGGTCGATGGCCTCCTTCGGCCGGTTCGGCGAGTGGTGCACCTGGCGCAGCACGCGCAGCCGGTTCGCCTCGTAGCGCGCCTGCATGGCCGGGTTCAGGCCGAGGGCCGGCTTGAACTGCGCCAGCTGCAGCGGCTCCTTCAGGCCCAGCATCTCCACGCCGCGCCGCAGTACTTCCAGCGTGCCGCGTTCGTCGAGCGTCTTGCGCACGCGCTCGGCCAGCACCTGCGGCCAGGCCAGGCCATGCATCTTCGCGAGCTTCTCCTGCGCCGCGGGCTGCGCCGCCTGCACCCAGGCCAGCAGGTCGGGCGGGTAGAGGCCGCGCGCCGTGTCGAACGCCTGTGCGGCGCCGGCCTCGTACAGCCACCCGTGCGCGCCCAGGTGTTCGCAGATCTCGGCTTCGAAGTGGTGTTCCTGGTGCAGGTTCGACATGACCCCCCTCACTCCCACCGAGCGCATGCAAGCCCCATTCAGGCCTTCTTGCATGCGTCGCCCAGCCATTAAAGCATGCTTTAATCGCTGGCCACAGGATTGAAGCGCCCTTTCATGCCACGCGTCACGGGAACGTACGTCAGCACCACCACCGCCGGCGAGGCGGTGCGTGCCTTCGTGCCGCACCCGCTGCCGCCCACCGCCCCGCCGCTGGCCGCCGAGGCGCTGGCCGCTGCCAACCACGAAGCCGAGATGGCGCTGGCGCGGCTGGCTGGCGTTTCGGGCCTCGTCCCCTCGGTGGACTGGCTGCTGTACGGCGCCGTGCGCAAGGAAGCGCTGCTCACCTCGCAGATCGAAGGCACGCAGGCGACGCTCGCCGATCTCTTCGACGGCGAAGCGGGCCTCGCGGTGAGCAACGCCGACGACGTGGAGGAGGTGACGAACTACATCGCTGCCTTCCGCCACGTGCGCGAGCGGCTGCGTGCGCGAGATCCGCGCAAGAGCCTGCCGATCAGCGTGCGCCTGCTGCGCGAGGCGCACCGCCTGCTGATGACCGGTGCGCGCGGCGCCGGCAAGCAGCCCGGCGAGTTGCGCCGCACGCAGAACTGGATTGGCGGCACACGGCCGGGCAACGCGGTCTTCGTGCCGCCGCCGGCGCAACAGGTGCCCGACCTGCTGGCGGCGCTGGAGCGGTTCATCCACGAGCCCGAGCCTGTCGCGAATGCCTTGCCGCCGCTCGTGCGCATCGCGCTCGTGCACGCGCAGTTCGAGACCATCCACCCGTTCCTCGATGGCAACGGCCGTGTCGGCCGCCTGCTCATCGCGGCGCTGCTGGAGGAATGGGGGCTGCTGGCCGAGCCGCTGCTCTACCCGAGCGGATACCTCAAGCAGCACCAGGCCGAGTACTACCGCCGGCTCTCGGCCATCCGCACCGAAGGCGACTGGGAAGCGTGGGTGGCGTTTTTCCTCGAAGCGATGGCCGGCGCCGCGGCTGAAGCGGAGCGCAGCGTCATCGCACTGGCGAGCCTGGTGGCGGCCGACCGCCGGCGGCTGCTCGCATCGCCGAAGGCGGCGCCCGCGAGTTATCGCTTGTTCGAGCTGCTGCCGACGATGCCGCGCCTGACAGTGGCGCAGGCGCAGAAGAGCCTGAAGACGAGCTTCCCGACGGCCAACGCAGCGGTGAACTTGCTCGCCTCGCTCGGCATCCTGAGCGAGCTGACCGGGCAGAAGACCGGGCGCGTGTTCAGCTATCAGGCGTATGTGGAGCTGCTGATGCAGTGAGCAGGGGTGGTGGCGCTGTCGGCGGCGCGCGCTCTCGAGCGGTCAGGCCTCGGCTCGCACCAGGACATAGCTACGTGGCACGAGTGTTTCGAGCGCCCGCTCGAGCGCGGGCATGAGCGGGAGCAAGGCGTGCAACTCGTTGGAGTGCGAGTCGAGGACCAGCACCGCGATGGGCAGCGTGTCCAGGTTCTGCTGGAACGGCAGGTTCTTGTCCACGGTCACGAACGCGTCGAACGACGCTGCCGCCAACACAAGGAGCCTGCCGTTCCTGACTCCGGACCAGCCCTCGCGCACCGCGTTCGAGACCTGATGATTCGGAAGCGCCCGGTACAACCGGGCGGTCACCGAATCGTCAAGCAGCAGGCGCATCTGCTGCCAGGCGCTCGCGGGCGGCCTCCAGGACAGCAACAGCGCGCTCCCGCGACACCGTGGGGAAGTCTTCCAGGAACTCTTCGAGCGACGACGAGCCTTCGAGGTAGTCGAAGAGGTTCTTGACGGGGACGCGCGTGCCCGCGAAGCACAGCGCGCCGCTCATGATCTCGGGGTCCCGGGAGACGAGAGGGCTGTTCATGGCGACCTCCAGGGTGGCAGTCTATCGCCCGACGGATCGTTGGCTTCAGCTCGTCTCAGCGTTGTGGCGCGCCGAGGCCGCCGGGTGGTCGGCTCCGCGAATGTCCTCTTCGAGCGGCCCAGCTTCGCTGGTCCCCTCGATGCCCCCTTGATTTCGCTGCGCCGACCCCCCGGCGTCCTCGGCGTGGCACCGTAGTCTGTCTTCGACGGGACGCCACCACGGGTGCCGGATCGGGACGGCGGGGTGCCCTGCGCAGCGAAATCAAGGGGGCATTCGGGCGACCAGCGAAGCTGGGCGGCCGAAAGAGGACATTCGCGGAGCAGGGCACCCCGTCGGCCCGATCCCGCCACCGCCGCCGAAGTGCACTCCCCGTCAGGCCGATGTCGGTTCGCGCTCGATGGGTCGCGAAGCGGTGTCGGCCACGAGGCCGCGCACGTCGATCTGGCCGGTGACGGCGGCGGTGATCAATGCGGAGCGGCGTTCGCGGAGGAGGGTGATCGATCGCTCTGCATCGCGCTGGAGGTTGTCCAACTTGCGGGACTCCGCTTCGAGAAAGGCGGCGATGCGCTCTTGCTCGCTTGGCGGCGGGACCGGAATGCGGGCCCGCTTCAGCTCGAAGATGTTGATTCCCCGGACCGCCGCTCCGAGCGAGCGTTGCTCAAGCTGCACGAAGACCGGATCGGACTTCAGCGCCTGAAGCAGCCACTCGGCAGAAACCCCAAGGGCGGGCGCAACTCGAGCGACATCTTGAGTGATGTTTGCTCCCTCTAGCTCGTTAGGCACCAACTCGGCCTCGCCGATCGTTCCTCGAATGGAGTAGACGATGTCTCGAGGCCGCAGACGGGCGCGTGCATAGGGCGCTTCGATCTCCGGTGTCGTGCGATTGAGCAGTTCCAGCTTCAGCCGATGGGGCTTGACGTCGCCACCCTTCAGGATCGGGATGCCATCCTCAACGTCAGGCCCGGGCAAGACGATCCCGTACATGATCGGTCGGCTCGCCTCGGTCAGATGCATTAGCGGGACGACCCGCCAGCGCGCGGGCACCTCTCCCAGCCACGGCACGCCGGAGTCCTTCATCGGCACATCGGGATCGAGGCCGCGGGTGACGGCGTGGGAGATGGTGGCCTGGCGCTTCTCGGCCAGCAGGGCGATGAGCTTCTCCTGCTCCGCGATCAGCGCATCGATCTTGGCGGTTTCGCGGGTAAGGAACGTTGCGATGGCTGCCTGCTCGTCCGCTGGCGGCCGCGGGATCACGACATTCGCCAACGCATCTTGCGAGAGCCCCACTCGAGTCAGACCGTTCGCGAGCGTCTCGAACCTGGACCGGAGGTAGTGACTGTCGAACAAGCGCTTGACGAAGCGTCCATCGATGCTTGTCGTCGGCCGGACGATGGCTAGGTGGTACCCGCAGACCACCCCGGGAAGGTCGAGAGGTACATGCGCCGCAATCGCGATGTCGTCCGCCGTCTCCGAGTCCTTGGTGATGACCGTATCGCCAGCGCGAAGTGAGAACTTCGCAATCTGCTCGGGGCTGGCCGAGGCTTCCATGAAGGACATGCCGGGCGTTATGGCCTCGTTGTAGTAGACGTCGGTGTAGTTGCACAGCCGCACCGGCGCCTCGCCCTCGTACGACTTCTTGTCGACATTGGACGGAAGCACATCGCAGGTGTACTTCAACCTCAGAGTGTCCCAGTGCGTCGGCAGCTCGCCGAGCCACTCGACGCCGCTGGCCCGGTACGCCGGGTACCGCGGCAATGTCACTCGGCCAAACCTTCCAGCATCGCCACGATCCGCCCCGACACCGCCTTCAGCTCTTCGTCGATCGCATGCAAGCTCCTAGGCGGCTCGAAGACGTAGAAGTGCCGGTTGAACGGGATCTCGTAGCCGACCTTGCTCTTCTCCTCGTCGATCCAGGCGTCGGGGGCGTGCGGCAGCACCTCGCGCTGGAAGTATTCGCCGATGTCTTCCGCCAGCGGCACGTTCTCGGTGTCGCGAAGCGCGCTGTCGGGTTGCGGCTTGCCCTTCTGCTTGCCCTTCGTGCCGAGCACGGGCTCGCCCTTCTCATCCCGCAGCGGCCGCTCGACGGTGATCGTCGTGTAGCCGAAGTCGGCGTTGCGGAAGATGCGCGAGATGGGCACGCGCTTCAGCCGCCCGCCCTCCGGCGGGGTCGGCACGGCCGGCGTGGCGGCTGGCGAGGCATTCGCACCGTCGCCCGTCACCAGCCGCGGCTCGCCGAGCGCGCGGCCGTCGGCGTCGAGCACGGTCACCATCTCGGCTTCGACGAAGTCGCCGAAGAGGCGCGTCACGGTGGCGATGTGCGCCTCGCTCATCTCCTTGCGCTTGCTGCCGAGGCTCTTCCTCATCTTCTGCCACATGGCGCTGGCGTCGACGAGCTGCACGCAACCCTTGCGCGCGGCGGGCTTGCGGTTGGAGAGCACCCACACGTAGGTGGCGATGCCGGTGTTGTAGAACATGTCGGTGGGCAGGCCGACGATCGCTTCGAGCAGGTCGTTCTCCAGCACGTAGCGGCGGATCTCGCTCTCGCCGCTGCCCGCCCCGCCGGTGAAGAGCGGCGAGCCGTTGAGCACGATGCCGAAGCGGCAGCCGCCCTCGGCCACCGGGCGCATCTTGCTCACGAGGTGCAGCAGGAAGAGCATCGAGCCGTCGCTCACGCGCGGCAGGCCGGGGCCGAAGCGGCCGTCGAAGCCCTTCTTCTCGTGCTCGTCGCGCACGGCGCGCTCGACCTTCTTCCACTCCACGCCGAACGGCGGATTGGAGAGCATGTAGTCGAAGCGGCGGTGCGGGTGGCCGTCGTCGCTCAAGGTGTTGCCGGCGACGATGTTGGCCACGTCCTGGCCCTTGATCAGCATGTCGGCCTTGCAGATGGCGTAGCTCTCGTCGTTGAGCTCCTGGCCGTAGATCGTCAGGCTCGCCTGCGGGTTGTGTGCCAGCAGGTGTTCGCCGGCCACCGAGAGCATGCCGCCGGTGCCCGCCGTGGGGTCGTAGATCGTGCGCACCACGGCGTTGCCGGGCGTGAGCACGTCGCCGTCCTCGATGAACAGCAGGTTCACCATCAGCCGGATCACCTCGCGCGGCGTGAAGTGCTCGCCGGCGGTCTCGTTGCTGATCTCGGCGAACCTGCGGATCAGCTCCTCGAACACGGTGCCCATCGCGGCGTTGTCCACCTTCTCGGGATGCAGGTCGATGTTCGCGAACTTCTCGGTGACGAGGTACAGCAGGTCGGCCTTGGCCAGCCGCTCCACTTGGGCGAGGAAGTCGAAGCGCTCGAAGATGTCGTGGGCCGCCGGCGAGAAGCCCTGGACATAGTCGTGCAGGTTCGGCCGGATGTTGTCGGCGTCGCCCAGCAGCCTGGGCAGCGTCATCGCGCTCAGGTTGTAGAAACCCTTGCCGGTGATGCGCAGCAGGAAGGGGTCGGGGTTGAGGCCGGCCTTCTTCTTGGCCTCGGCCTCGGCCAGCACGGCGGCCTTGGTGGCTTCGAGCACGCAGTCCAGCCGGCGCAGCACCGTGAAGGGCAGGATGACGCGGCCGTACTCGCTTTGCTTGTAGTCGCCACGAAGCAGGTCGGCGACGGACCAGATGAAGGAAGAGAGGGCCTGGTGGTTCATGGCGCGGCGCGGCGCACTATAGCCACGGGCCCCGGCGAAGCGCCGCGGCGGAAACGCGCACTCGGGCGGCCGGCGGGTGCCGGCGCGGCGAAACGATCAGGCGGGGTGTTCGGGCGAGCGGTGCTCGAACCCGACGGGTGGCGCGACCGGCAAGAATCGAACTTGCGACGCGGCCTTCGGAGGGCCGCATGATATCCACTTCACCACGGTCGCCCTGCGCAAAGGGCCGCGGCATTCTAGCGCCGGCCCCTCGTGCGCCGCGCGCATCGCCGGCGCCGCAGGCGCCGCGCCGCAGGGCCCTGCGAGGGCGACTTCTATAATTCGCCGCTTTGCCGCCCGCGCCCCGGCGCCCCTGGCCGGCCTGCCCCGAGGACAAGAATGAGCGACGCGTCCACCCCAACCGCCTCACCCGAAGCGCACGAAGCGCACGAAGAGCACAGCTCGCCGATCCGCACGCCCAGGCAGCTGATCATGGTGATCGTCGCGTCGTTCGTGCTGCCGGTGATCATCATCATCCTGCTCGTCAACTTCGTCGCCTTCGGCGGCAAGTCGGGGGCGGGCAGCACGGGCATGTCGCCCGAGGCCATCGCGGCGCGGCTGCAGCCGGTGGGCACGGTGGAGATCCGCGACGTCAGCAGTCCGGCCGCGGCGCGCACCGGCGAGCAGGTGTACCAGGCGCAATGCGCCGCCTGCCATGCCACCGGCGCGGCCAACGCGCCGAAGTTCGGCGACGCGGCCGCCTGGGCGCCGCGCATCGCCACCGGCTTCGAGAGCCTGCTGAGCTCGGTGCTGAAGGGCAAGGGCGCGATGGCGGCGCAGGCCGGCGGCGACGCCTCGGACTACGAGCTGGCGCGGGCCGTGGTCTACCTGGCCAACCAGGGCGGCGGCAAGTTCGCCGAGCCCGCGGCGCCGGCTGCCGCCGCCGCGGCGAGCGCGCCGAAGTAGGCACGCCGGCCGCGCCGGCCGCGCGGGCCGGTCACGGCACCGGCGACAGCACGTAGCCGAAGCGCGCCGGCAGCTCGCCGAACGTCGCCTCCCGCGGCTGCCAGTGCCCCTGCGCCACGGCGTCGGCCGCGGCGTGCATGTCCAGCGTGTGCACGAGGCCGAAGCCGAGCTGCGCGGCCAGGAAGAGGCGGCCACCCTCGTCGAGCCAGGCGCTGGCCACCTGCCCCGCCGCCACCCCCGTGTGCGCGGTCAGCGGCCACGGCGGCGCGGCGGCCACGCGCCAGACGTACGGCGCCGCCTCGAGCTGCACGTACACCCGCTGCGGGCCGTTCTGGAAGAACCAGCGCCCCGCGTCGTCGTGCGTGTAGTTGCGCTGGATGAAGCCGAGCAGCTTGTCGTGCCGGATGCGGCTGCCCTTGACCTGCGGGAACGGCCCGGCGGCCTGGGCTCGCTCGTCGCGCAGGTACCAGTCGCCGCGCGCGTCCAGCGCCAGCCAGCCGTGGCAGTGCGGCACGTTCGGCCACTTGGCCAGCGCCGCCTTGACGATGTCGTCCACGGCGGGGAACCTACACCTCCACGGCCGGCGCGGCGAGCCAGTCGCACACGGCCTGCGGCATCGTCGTCACGTGCCCCGGGAAGGGGCCGGCAGGAAAGCCCACGTGGCCCCCGTGCGCCGGCTGCCACAGCACGACCTGGCGGCCCACGCGGCCGGTGGCCGAGCCGTCGGCCGCGGGCGGCAGCGAGGCGGCCGGCACGAACGGGTCGTTGCGCGCGTTGAGCACGAGCGCCGGAATGCCGATGGCCGCCAGGTGCGGCTTGGCCGACGCGCGCGCCCAGTAGTCGGGCGTGTCGCGAAAGCCGTGCAGCGGCGCGGTGAAGACGTCGTCGAACTCGTACAGCGTGCGTGCCGCGCGCAGCCGGTCCGCGTCGAACAGGCCCGGGTGCTGCGCCAGCTTGGCCAGCGCCTTCGGCTTCATCGTCGAGAGGAACATGCGCGAGTAGACGAGCCGGTTGAAGCCGCTGTCGATGGCGCGGCCGGCGGCGGCCAGGTCGACCGGCGGGCACACCGCGGCCACGGCCGCGGCGGTGCGCGCGGCGCTCGCGCCCGCTTCCTCGGCCCAGCGCAGCAGCGCGTTGCCGCCGAGCGAGACACCGGCGGCGACGAGCGGCCCGCCGTGCATCGCGCGCAGCCGCGCGAGCATCCAGCCGATCTCCTCGAAGTCGCCGGAGTGGTAGGCGCGCGGCGCCAGGTTCAGCTCGCCCGAACAGCCGCGGAAGTGCGGCACCGAGCAGGCCCAGCCGCGTGCGCGCGCCTCGGCGGCGAAGGCGACGACGTAGGCGCTGGCACGGCTGCCTTCGAGGCCGTGGAAGAGAACGAGGTGCCGTGACGGCCGGGTCGTGGCGGCTTGCCCGGTGCCGGCTGCCGCGTCGTCGGTCTCGAGGTGGTCGACGTCCACGAAGTCGCCGTCGGGCGTGGTCCAGCGCTCGCGCCGCCAGCGCGGCGGCTCGCCGGCGTGGCGCCGCGCCAGCGTCGCCGCCCAGATCGTCTGCGTGTTGCCGCCGGGCAGCCAGGCCGGGGCGCGGTAGCGCGCGGCCCATGCCTCCTGGGCCGCGCGAGCAGGCCTGGCCGGCGCCAGCATCGGCCGCTAGTGCAGCGTGGCCGGCGCGTCGCCCGGCGCGGCCGCTTCCTGCAGCGTGCCCGGGCTCGCGTGGTGCGCCACCATGCGCCAGCCTTGCGGCGCCTTGACGTAGACGTTGGTCGCCAGCACCCAGGCCGTCTGCCTGCCGCCGCCCTCGCCGGCGACCTCGATGCGCTCGACGAGGTGGTGCATCGCGCCGCCCAGCCACTGCAGCCGGTGCACCTGCTCGGGCTGCACGGGCACGGTGCCGTTGGCGAAGATGGCCGCGAAGCTGGCACGGATGGCCGCCGAGCCGACGACGCGCCCGCCGCCCGGGTGCACGCAGACGATCTCGTCGTCGTCGGCCCACACGGTCATCATCAGGTCCAGGTCGCCGCGCTGCAGCGCCTCGTAGAACTGGGCCTCCAGCTCGTCGGGCGAGTTGCCGGCGAGCGTGGCGCCGGGGGGTGGCTGGCGCGGCATCGTTCAGGGGCGTCAGCGGAAAACCACGCACTTGTGGCCGTTCAGCAGCACGCGGTGCTCGACGTGCCAGCGCACGGCGCGCGCCAGCACGACGCACTCGATGTCGCGGCCCACCGCGGTGAAGTCCTCGGCCGACAGCGTGTGGTCCACGCGCTCGACGTCCTGCTCGATGATCGGGCCCTCGTCGAGGTCGGCGGTGACGTAGTGCGCGGTGGCGCCGATCAGCTTGACGCCGCGCGCGTGCGCCTGGAAGTACGGCCGCGCGCCCTTGAAGCTGGGCAGGAAGCTGTGGTGGATGTTGATGGCGCGGCCGGCGAGCCGCTCGCACAGCGCCGGCGAGAGGATCTGCATGTAGCGCGCCAGCACGACGAGGTCGACGCGCTCGCGCTCGATCAGCGCTTCCAGCTGCTGCTCCTGCGCGCGCTTGGCGCCCTCGTCGGCCGCCTTGCCGCCCTGGGTGTCCCGGGCGATGGGCAGGTGGTGGAACGGGATGCCGTAGCTCGCCGCCAGGGGCTCGAAGGCGCGGTGGTTGGAGACGATGGCCGGGACGTCGACGGCGAGCGTGCCGCTCTTCCAGCGGAACAGCAGGTCGTTCAGGCAGTGGCCGTGCTGGCTCACCATCAGCAGCAGGCGCGGGCGGCGCGCCAGCGCGTGGAAGCGCACCTGCATGCCGAACTGCTGCCGCGTGTGCTCGAACAGCGTGCCGAGCGTGCCGGTGTCGGCCAGCTGCGGCGGCGCCTGGAAGTGCACGCGCATGAAGAACAGGCCCGTCGCGTCGTCGCCTTCGAGGTCGCCGAACTGCTGCGAGTCGATGATGTTGCAGCCGGCCTGGTACAGCAGGCCGGCGACGGCGTGCACGATGCCCTTCGCATCGCGGCAGGCCAGCGTGAGCACGAACTGCTGCTCGATCGGCACGTTGGGCATGATGGGACACGATTCTAGGGACGCGCCACCTCGGCACCGGACGCGCAGCACAATCGCCGGTCGACGAAGGAGACGAGCCGTGCCCGCATCGAATGCACCACATGCCGCGACGGCCGCGCCGTTCCGCGCCGACCACGTCGGCAGCCTGCTGCGCCCGGCCGCCCTGGCCGCGGCCCGCGCGCGCTTCAAGGCCGGCGAGCTGGACGCGGCCACGCTGGCCGGCGCCGAGGACCGGGCGATCGCGGAAGTGGTGCGCCGCCAGCGCGACGTGGGCCTCTCGAGCATCACCGACGGCGAGCTGCGCCGCGACTGGTGGCACCTCGACTTCCTCGGCCAGCTCGACGGCGTGACGCTCGCCGCCAACGACGGCCCGAAGTTCACCGTCGCCGGGCAGGGTGAACAGCCACCGATCGCCACGGTGACCGGCCGCATCGGCTGCTGCCGGCCGGTCATGGCCTCGCACTTCGCCTACCTGAAGTCGCTCACCGACGGCATGCCCGGCACGGTGGCGAAGATGACGATCCCCTCGCCTTCGATGCTGCACCTGCGCGGCGGCCGCGCCGCGATCTCGCGCGAGGTCTATCCCGACCTGGACCTGTTCTGGGACGACGTGGCCGCGGCCTACCGGCAGGCCATCGCGCACCTCGCCGCCGCCGGCTGCCGCTACCTGCAGCTGGACGACGTGGCCTTCGCCTACCTGTGCGACCCGAAGGTGCGGGCCAGCGCGCGCAGCCACGGCGACGACCCGGCGGCGCTGCCGGCCACCTATGCGCGGGTCATCAACGCCGCGCTCGCCGGGCGGCCCGCGGACATGCGCGTCACCATCCACACCTGCCGCGGCAACTTCAAGAGCGCCTGGGTGGCCGAGGGCGGTTACGACCCGGTCGTCGAAGCGATGTTCGCCACCGACGTGGATGGCTGGTTCATGGAGTTCGACAGCGCCCGGGCCGGCGGCTTCGAGCCCCTCGCGGTGCTGCGCGAGCGCGGCGCGCCGGCGAAGAAGGTGGTGCTGGGCCTCGTCACGACCAAGCTCGGCGAGCTCGAGAGCAAGGACGAGCTCAAGCGCCGCATCGACGAGGCGACGCGCTTCGTGCCGCTCGAGCAGCTGTGCCTCTCGCCGCAGTGCGGCTTCTCGAGCACGCACCACGGCAACGCGCTCTCGCACGACGACCAGTGGCGCAAGCTCGAGCGGGTGGTCGAGGTGGCCGAGGAGATCTGGGGTTAGGCGGGTGCGTTGCGCCAGCCGATGCGGCACTGCAGCGTTGCAGGATGTTCTCGCCCGCCGCAGCGCGCCGGCGGCAGGCCGTTTCGCAGTTGGTGATTGACGCTGCATCGGCTTTGTGCCAAATGTCGCGTCCCCTGCGGCCCCATCCCGAGGTTGCAGTCGCGTCCGGGCCCGCTCCTTGGCGATAGTGGGGTCCGGGGTATCTGCGACGGCGGACCCGACGAGCCCTACAACTGGATACACGACGATGACGACCCCGACGACACCTGCGGCCTCCTCGGCGATGGCCTCCCCGGCTCCTGCCGCCCGCGGCGGCCGGTTTCGGCTGCGGCGGATGCGGCAGGCCGTGGCGACCGTGGCCCTGGCGGGCCTCGCACCTTGGGCGCTGGCCGCGCCGCTGACGGTGCTCGTCAACCCGGGCGACCAGGGCGAGCAGTCGCGCGCCGCCAGCTACCTGGTGCTGCGCGCCGCCCTCGCCGACGCGTTGCGCGAGGCGAAGGTGGGCGACGCGAACTGGCTCATCTCCACCGATGCCACGGCCGACCTGGCGACGACGCGCTCGCAGATGCACGACGTGTTCGTGGCCCCGGCGCACGTGGTGAGCAGCGCGCTGCGCCACGGCTACGTGCCGCTGGTGGGCAACCCCAGGGGCGCGCAGGCGGTGCTCGTGGCCATGAAGGACAAGGGCATCACCTCGCTGGCGGCGGCCGGCGGCAAGCGGCTCGGCCTGCCGCTGCAGGACAGCGTCGTCACCTATCTCGTGCGCGGCGAGCTCAACGCCGCCAACACGTCGCTGAAGAGCCACTTCCGCTCGGTGACCAACATGCGCTACCAGGACGCGCTGCTCGTGTGCCTGCAGGTGCGCGAGTGCGACGTCGTGGGGGTCGAGAAGGCGGTGTACGAGCGCTGGGTGGCCGCCGGCGAGCCGGTGGTCGCGGTGATGCAGAGCCGCCCGGCGCCGGGCCTGTCGGTGGCGATGCGGCAGTCGCTGGCCGCCAGCGGTGCGGCGCGCACGCTGCAGCCGGTGCTGCTGCGCACGCTGTCCGGTTCGCCGCAGGTGGCCAAGAGCGGCATGGACCAGCTCGCTGCGGTGGAGAAGAGCGACTACGAGTACGTGTCGACGCTCGGCTACTTCACGCCGCGGCACCTGCCCGGTGCGAAGGTCGTCGACGCCGCCGCCGTGGCCGAGCTGATGCGCGCCGGCGCCGTCTACGTCGACACGCGCACGGAGGCCGAGTTCAAGGCCGGCCACGTGCCGCAGGCACGCCTCGTGCCCTATGTCGAGAAGAGCGCCAAGGACACCGACTACGACGCGCGCCTGGACACCTTCGACCTCGGAAAGCTGCCGCCGGACAAGGCGGCGCCGATCATCTTCGCCTGCAACGGCCCCGAGTGCTGGAAGAGCTATAAGGCGAGCCACGCGGCGGTGAAGGCCGGCTACCAGCAGGTGCACTGGTTCCGCGGCGGTTTCCCCGAGTGGCGCAGCGCCGCTCGGCAGGTGGCCGCCGGCGCGCCGCCGCAGTAGCCAACTGGCGCGCCGCCGCGAGCGGCTTGGCACGGCGCTCCCGGGTGAATCGCGGGGCGCAGTTGCAGCGGCGCCCCGTCCGCTGGGGCCGTCGGCGTGCCCGCGCACGGTTTGTGCGACAGTGACGGCCCGCCCGGCCGGTCCCGCTTCCCTGGGGCCGGCGGCTGCGCACCGCCCATGGACCTGCTCTTCGTCGCCGACCCGCTCGAGGCCTTCAAGACCTACAAGGACACGACTTTCGCGATGATGCGCGAGGCGGCCGTGCGCGGGCACGGCCTGCTCGCCTGCGAGCCGCGCCATCTGCGCTGGGTGAGCGGCGGCCGCGTCGTCGCGACCGTGCGCGAGTTCACGCTGTCCGGCGACGAGCACGACTGGTTCAGCGTGCGCTCCGAGCGCGAGATCGCGCTCGCCGACACCGGTGCCGTGCTGATGCGCAAGGACCCGCCGTTCGACAGCGAGTACTTCTACGCCACGCACCTGCTGGGCCAGGCCGAACGCGAAGGCGCGCGCGTGTTCAACAAGCCGGCGGCGCTGCGCGACCACCCGGAGAAGCTGGCCATCCTCGAGTTCCCGCAGTTCATCCCGCCCACGCTGGTGACGCGCGACGAAGCCGCGGTGCGCCGCTTCCACGCCGAGCACGGCGACATCATCCTCAAGCCGCTGGACGGCATGGGCGGCATGGGCATCTTCCGCGTGCGCGAGGACGGCCTGAACCTCGGCAGCATCGTCGAGACGCTGAATCGCCACGGCGCGCAGACGGTGATGGTGCAGAAGTTCCTCGCCGCCATCACCGAGGGCGACAAGCGCGTGCTTGTCATCGGCGGCGAGCCGGTGCCGTTCTGCCTGGCGCGCATCCCGCAGGGCACCGAGGTGCGCGGCAACCTCGCCGCGGGCGGCAAGGGCGTGGCACAGCCGCTTTCGGCGCGCGACCGCGAGATCGCTGCGGCGCTGGGCCGCGTGCTGGCGCCGCGCGGCCTGCTGCTGGCCGGGCTGGACCTCATCGGCGACTGCGTCACCGAGATCAACGTCACCAGCCCGACCTGCTTCCAGGAGATCGAGCAGCAGACGGGCTTCCCCGTCGCGAAGATGTTCGTCGACCACCTGGAGAAGGCCTTGCGATGAGCCCGCTCGGCACGGCCTACGCGCGTTCGCACGGCCATGCACTGCCCGTGACGCTGCGCGAGGTGACGCGGCACAACATCCAGGCGCTGATGGCGCTCGATGCCGGCGACGGTGGCCGCCAGGTGGCGCCCAACGCCAAGAGCATGGCGCAGGCCGCGGTGTACGGCGAGGCGTGGCCACGCGCCATCTACGCCGGCGACGAACCGGTGGGCTTCGTCATGCTCTACGACCCGAGCCGCGTGGCCGAGCCCGAGGACCCCGAGTTCTTCCTCTGGCGCCTGATGGTCGACCGAGAGTGGCAGGGCCGTGGCATCGGCCTGGCGGCGCTGCGCCTGGTGATCGAGCACGTGCGCTCGCGGCCGCACCCGGGCGAGATGTTCACGAGCATCGTCGAGCCCGCGCCGCAGCTGGTGGCCTTCTACGCCCGCGCCGGCTTCGAGCTGACCGACCGGTACGTCGACGGCGAGCGGGTGCTGCGCCTGGAGCTCTGAGAAGCTGTGAACGAACCCTCCACGCCCGCTCGTCACGCCAAACGACGCCCGCTCGTCGTTGCAAATGCTCGCCATAGTCCGAGCTATGGCTGCGCTTTGCGCCTAGATCGGGCGCCGTTTGGCGTGCCGCTCGGGCGCGGCCGGTTCATTCACAGCTTCTGAGGCGGTGGCCGGGGTGAGTCGTGAACGAGTTGCATGGAGACGGTGATGTCGCAGTGGCAGTCGGATAGGCAGGGCGGGTGCACGATGGCCCCCAGGTTCATGGCCTGGCCGGCCCGCTGGGTGCGGCGCGGCTGGACGATGCTCGCGGCCCTCGTGCTCTGCGCGTCCGTCGGCCCGGCGGCGGCCCAGCCGCTCGACCGCTACACCGACCGGCCCGGGCCCTACCTGCTCTTCCTCGCCGGCGGCAGCCAGTACGAGTTCGACTGCCGCAGCGACTACTACTACTACGACGACTGCGCCTACGGCCGCGCCGGCGCCGGCAAGGTGGGGCTCGGCTACAGCTTCGGCCGCATCGGCGTGGAGGGCACGTGGACGGACTACGGCCGCGCGCGCATCGACAACGGGCGCACCCCGCGCGACTCGCTGCGCATGCAGGCGCTGGGCGTGAACGCCGTGTTCTCGCTGCCCTTCGGCCCGGCCTCGGAGGGGCTGCTGCGCGTCGGCCTGGCGGACGTGCGCCACTCGCGCAGCGACGACGTCGGCGCGCAGCACGTGTTCACCGCCAGCGTCGGCCTCGCCTTCGTGCTGCACCTGGGGCCGCAGGCAGCGCTCGAGGTGGGCTGGGACGCCACCACCGGCGAGGGCCGCAACACCGGCACGACGGTGGCCGGGGCGCTGCTGGCGGGCCTGCGCCTGTCGTTCTGAGCGCGTCGCCGGCCGCCCTGCCGCACGCTTGAAGCGCCCGCGCCCCGTGCTCCGCGCCGTCGCCCGATCGTCGTCCCCGCCCGCGCCGCGCGCGGCGTCTCGGCGATGACGCTGCTGACGCTGGCCGAGGCGCACCTCGCCTACGGCCACCGGGCGCTGCTGGACGGCGCGTCGCTGGCGCTGCAGGACGGCGAGCGCGTCGCGCTGATCGGCCGCAACGGCGAGGGCAAGAGCTCGCTGCTGCGCGTGCTGGCCGGGCTCGAGGCGCCCGACGACGGCGAGCTGCAGCTCGCCACCGGCGTCGGCCCGGCGCGCGCCTACGTGGCGCAGGAGCCCGCGTTCGCGCCCGGGCAGTCGATCTTCGACGCCGTGGCCGAAGGCGTGGGCGAGGCAAGCGCGCTGCGCGAGCGCTTCGAGCGCCTGACGCACGAGCACGCACCGGCGGCGGAGCTCGACGCGCTGCACACGCTGGTCGACGCGCACGGCGGCTGGACCTGGGAGCAGCGCGTGCACGAGACGCTGCAGCGGCTGGCGCTGCCCGCCGAAGCGTCCGTGGCCGAGCTCTCCGGCGGGCTGCGCAAGCGCGTGGCGCTGGCCCGCGCCCTCGTCGCCGCGCCGCACGTGCTGCTGCTGGACGAGCCGACGAACCACCTCGACATCGACGCCATCGAGTGGCTGCAGGAGCTGCTCGTGCGCCGCCGCGGCGCGCTCGTCTTCGTCTCGCACGACCGCGCCTTCATCGACGCGGTGGCCACGCGCATCGTCGAGCTCGACCGCGGCCGCCTGCGCAGCCACCCCGGGCGCTTCGCCGAGTACGAGGCGGCGAAGGCGCGTGAGCTGGAGGCCGAGGCGCTGGCCAGCGCCCGCGCCGACAAGCTGCTGGCGCAGGAGGAGGCCTGGGTGCGCCAGGGCGTGGAGGCACGGCGCACGCGCAGTGTCGGCCGCGTGGCGCGGCTGGAACGCCTGCGGCGGCAGCGCGCCGAGCGGCGCGAGCAGCTCGGCCGCGTGCGCCTGGCCGCCGACGCCGGGCTGCCGAGCGGGCGCATCGTGGCCGAGCTCGACGCGGTGACGATGCGCTTCGGCGACAAGCTGCTGATCGACCGCTTCAGCGCCACGCTGCTGCGCGGCGACAAGGTCGGCCTCATCGGCCCCAATGGCTGCGGCAAGACGACGCTGCTGCGGCTCATCCTCGGCGAGCTCGAACCCACCGCCGGCCGCGTGCGGCGCGGCACGCGGCTCTCGGTCGCCTACTTCGACCAGCTGCGCGCTGCGCTCGACCTGGACGCGACGCTGGCCGACACGATCAGCCCGGGCAGCGAGTGGATCGAGCTCGGCACGGGCGGCGGCACCGGCAAGGCCACGCGCAAGCACGTCATGAGCTACCTCGGCGACTTCCTCTTCGCGCCCGAGCGCGCGAGCTCGCCGGTGCGCACGCTCTCCGGCGGCGAGCGCAACCGGCTGCTGCTGGCGCGCCTGTTCGCGCTGCCGGCCAACGTGCTGGTGCTCGACGAGCCGACCAACGACCTCGACATCGACACGCTCGAGCTGCTGGAGCAGCTGCTGCAGGACCACGAAGGCACCGTCTTCCTCGTCAGCCACGACCGGCGCTTCCTCGACAACGTCGTCACCAGCACCATCGCCTGGGACGGCGACCCGGCGTTCGGCGGCCGCCCGGGCCTGTGGCGCGAGTACGAAGGCGGCTACGAGGTGTGGAAGGAGCAGCGCGAGCGGGCGCGGGTGGCGGCGGCACCGATGCCTGCGGTGGCCGCGGCGCGGGCACCGGCCCAGGCCCCGCGCGAAGCGGCTGCGGCCCCTGGCGCGGCCGCCCGCGTCAAGCTCAGCTACAAGGAGCAACGCGAGCTCGAGGCGCTGCCGGCGCGCATCGAGGCCCTGGAGACCGAGCAGCGCGAGATCGCGCTGCAGCTGGCCGACCCGGCCTTCTACGCACGCGAGGCGCAGCGCGCCGGCGAGCTGAGCCGCCGCCACGCCGAGATCGAGGACGAGCTGATGGGCTGCCTGGAGCGCTGGGAAGCGCTGCAGCCGCGCGCGCGCTGACGTTCACGGCCCGCCGCAGGCGCCGGCGTGGCGCGCCGGCTGCGGCGCGCGGGCGACCACGTCAATGCGTCGTCTGCGCCCAGCCGTCGTTGGTGGCCGCCGGGTGCGTGCGGCTCACCAGCAGCGCCGCCTGCAGGTACAGGCCGTTCAGCAGGCGCTGCGCCCGGCTCTTGTCGAAGCCGGGCCAGCTCGCGATCTCGCGCAGGTTCGTCGTGTGCCGGCGCAGCCGCTCGACCGCGGCGAGCACGGTGCCGGTGAGGTCCAGCACCTTCAGGTCGGCCGAAGGCGTGACGCGGTAGGCCGCGGTGCCTGCGATCTCGGGCAGAAGCGTCTCGCGCGAGCCGCGCTGCGCCACCGCCCACAGCAGCAGCGGCAGCGGGGTGAAGTTGTGCACCAGCTGCTGCAGCTCGGCCGCGCCTGGCGTCTTCATCTGCGCCGGCGCCACCTGCAGCAGCCGCCAGTCCTGCAGCCGGCCGGCCAGCAGCGTCACCATCGGCAGCGGCGAATGCGCCACCCGCGCGGTGGGGAACAGGCTGATTGGCACCTGATGCTGGTCGATCTGCACCAGCGCGCGCAGCGCCCGCCCGTGCCGCACCGAGGCGGCCAGCATCGCGAGCATGTCGAGGCTGCCGGCGCCGGACTCGTTGCCGAACCGCTGCAGGTCGGCCATCAGCGAAGGCGTCAGCGACGAAAGGCGCGTCACGCCGGCCATCGAATCGAGGGTCTCGTCGCCGGTGCGGCCGGCCATGTACTCGGCGCGGCGCGGCGCGCCCTGCTGCGAGGCCGGTTGGGTGGACTGGAACGGCATGGGTGTGAGCGGCTGTTTGTTCGCCGCGCGGCCGGCTCCCTGCTTCCGCCTCTCCTTCAAGAGGCCGCGCGAGCAGCCATTGGAGCCGCCGTGAAGAGTTCACGGAAGGGCGACCTGTTTCAGTTGTATCCGGATGTTCCCGTCGTGCCCGGATGCCCGTCAGGCCCCCCTCGATCGAAGGACCTGCAGCCGCTGCCAGAAGCGCGCGTCCTGCGCGGTGGCGAAGTTCACCCGCATCAGCGTCGTCGGTCGCGGCGTGGCGTGGAAGAGGCTGCCGGGAGCGGTGAGCCAACCCTCGTCGAGCAGCGTCTGCGCGAGCTGTTCGGTGTCGGCGCCGACGTCGATCCAGCCGAACAGGCCCTCGGGCGGCGCGGCGAAGCGGCACCCAGCCTCGCGCGCCAGGCGCACGGTGCGTGTGCGCGCGGCGGCCAGCAGGCTCGCCACGCGCTCGGCGTGCCGGCGCAGCGCCCCTTGCTCCAGGCACCAGGCCACCGCCTGCTCCAGCGGGGCCGGCGTGGTGAGCGTGGCCAGCATCTTGGTGTCGATCAGCCGCTCGGCCAGCGCCGGTGCGGCGGCGACGTAGCCCACGCGCCACTGCGGCACGAGGATCTTCGAGAAGCCGGACACGTAGACCGTGCGCGCCAGCGCGTCGAGCTGCGCCACGCGCGTGGCGTGCGGCGGTGCCAGCCACGCGTAGGTGTCATCCTCGACGATCGTGAAGTCCAGCGCCTCGGCCAGGCGCAGCAGCCGGTGTGCGTGCGCCGGGGCCAGCGACGCGCCGGTGGGGTTGTGCAGCACCGAGACGGTGACGTACAGCCGCGGCCGGTGCACCTCGGCCAGGGCCTGCAGCACGGCGAGGTCGGGGCCTTCGGCGCCGCGCGGCACCGGCAGCAGCACGAGGCCCATGCGCGTGAGGCGCGCGAACTCCACCGCCCAGCCGGGTTCGTCCACCAGCACCGCGTCGCCGGGCTTCAGCAGCGTGCGCGCGACGAGGTCCAGCGCATGCGTCGCGCCGACTGTCGTGACGATCTGCCCGGCCTCGGCCGGCACGCCGATGTCGGCGAGCCGGCGTACCAGCGCCTGGCGCAGCCGCAGGTCGCCGGCCGGATCGCCGTAGGAGAGCCAGCCCTGCGCGCCGGCACCGGCCGTCACTCGCCGCAACGCGCGTTGCAGCAGCGCCGCGTCGAGCCAGGCCTCGGGAATCGTGCCCTGCCCGGGGGCCGGCGGCGCGCCGCGGCGCGGACGGAACATGCCGCGGATGAGGGCGGTGGCGTCCACCGGCCGCGGCGTCGGGGCCAGGCCGGCTGC
>JAHCKS010000085.1 GCA_026125665.1 Rubrivivax sp. | reverse complement strand
CGACCAGCGCCCGCCGGCTCGCCCGGCGGCACCCCCCGGCGCCCCCCGGCGCCGCCGTCTTGTCGCCGGCCGGCCTCACTTCAGCAGGTCCCGCACCTTGTCCAGCGCCGCCACGGCGCACTGCTCGTCGAGGTGGCCGCCTGGGGCGCCGCCCACGCCCACGGCGCCGACGACCTCGTTGCCGGCGCGGATCGGCACACCGCCGCCGAGCAGCAGGAAGCCGGGCAGGTGCACGAGGTTGGCCGCCGCGGGGTTCTTCTGCGCGTTCTCCATCATCGCCAGCGTGTTCGCGCGGGCCGAGGCCGACGTGAACGCCTTGGCCTGCGCCGAGGCGAGCGTGTGCGGACCGGCCTGGTCGGCGCGCTGCAGCGCGCGCAGGTGCCCGGCGCGGTCCACCACTGCCGCCGCGACCGCGTGGCCGTTGGCGAGGCAGGCCGCGACGGTCGCGCCGGCGATCTGGTTGGCCAGGTCCAGCGAGATCTGGCGCTCGGTGCGCAACGGCGTGGTCTGCTGCGGCTGCGCCTGCACGGCGAGCGCGGCAGCGGCCGCCGCGGCGGCCATCGCCAGGCGCGGGCAAGCGGCAAGGGGGGTGGTCTTCATCGTCTCCAGCTCCTTCGGTCCTGGCGCCGCACCACGCGGCGGCCATGGCGGCACTGTAGGAAGCCGTGGCGCCGCGGGCCATTCGCGCGGATACCGGCGGCACTGCGTAGTCCTACGGAGCCTCGTTCGAGGCGCCCCTACTCGGTGGGCCGCCGGAGCTCGCCTTCGGCACCCTCGGCCAGGTCGGCATAGCGGCGGATCAGCTGCGCCAGCGACTCGACCTCCAGCTTCGCGAACAGGTGCGCGCGGTGCGTCTCCACCGTGCGCGGGCTGAGGTTCAGCGCGCGGCCGATCTCCTTGTTGGTGAGGCCGCCGACGATGAGCGCCAGCACCTCGCGTTCCCGCTCCGACAGGCGCGCAAAACGTTCACGCGCCTCGCGGTCGGCGTGCTGGCGCTGCCGCCGCCGCACGTGCAGGCGCACCGCCTGCTGCAGCGTGTCGAGCAGCACCTGGTCGTCCACCGGCTTCTCGAGGAACTCGGCGGCGCCGGCCTTGAAGGCGCGGCGGCACATCTGCACCGTGCCATGCCCGGTGAGCATGATCACGGGCTGGTCCACCCCTTCGGCGAGCAGCCGCTCGAGCACGACGAGCCCCGACTCGCCCGGCATGCGCACGTCCAGCACGATCGCGCCGATCGCCTCGCGGTCGAAGCCGGCCAGGAAGCTCGCCGCGTCGGGCCAGGGCGCCACGCGCAGGCCCACGGTGGCCACGAGCAGCGCCAGGCTCTCGCGCACCGCGTCGTCGTCGTCCACCAGGTGCACCAGCGGCGACATGTTCGCCGCGGCGGCCCCCGGCACGGCCCCGCTAGCGGGCACCATCACCCGGGCCTTCGTTTCCGGCGCGCGGCAGCTCGAGCGTGAACACCGCGCCGCGCCCGCCCGCGGCGTTGGCGCCGCTGAGGCGCCCGCCCATGCCCGCAGCCAGCGTCTCGCACAGGCTCAAGCCCAGGCCGAGCCCGCCGTCGCGCGTGGTGAAGAAGGGCTCGAACAGGCGCGGCAGCGCCTCGGGGGCGATGCCCGGGCCGCTGTCCTGCACTGTCAACACGCCGCGCGCGCCGGCCGCCTCGGCGACGAGCTCGAGGCGCCGGTCGGCCGAGGCCACCTGCTGCAAGGCCTGCACGGCGTTGCCGATCAGGTTGTGCACGATCTGCTCCAGCGCCACGGGGTCGGCGGTCACGCGCAGGTCCGGTGGTTCACAGCGCGCCGATGCCTGCACGCCGGCCCGCTCGAGCTCGGGCTGCCGCAGGTCGAGCGCGGCGTCGAGCAGCGCCGCCAGCGGCACGGTCTGCGGCGTGCTGCCAGCGGCAGGCTCCACCAGGCGCCGCAGCCGCGCCAGCACATCGGCGGCACGCCGCGCCTGCTGCGCGGCCTGCGCCATCGCCCCTTGCGCCTGCGGCAAGGCCTCGCGCCCCTCGTCGGCGAGCAGGCGCTGCGCCGCCGCGGTGCTGGCCAGCACGGCGGTCAGCGGCTGGTTCAGCTCGTGCGCGATGCCCGCGGCGAGCTCGCCCAGCGCGTTGAGCCGGCCGACCTGCCCCAGGCGAAGCAGCTCGCGGTTGCGGCGCTGCTCGGCGCGCTGGTGCAGCCACGCCGCGACGGCGGCCACCGACAGCGCGCTCAGCACCGACCAGGCCAGCATCCAGGCCCAGGGCCATCGCGCCCAGCCGATGTGCTCGCTGACGCGCAGGTCGAACGGCTGGCTCTGCGCCGCGAGGGTCTTGGCAAAGTCCAGCCGCGGCCCCGGCGACGCAGCCGTGTCGCCCTCGCCGCCGGCCCCGCGCTGAAGCGTGAAGCGCTGCCCGGCGCGCTCGAGCCAGACCACCGCCGCGCCGGGCGGCCCCTCGGCCGACGGGGGCAAGGCCGTCAGATCGATGCGTAGCGCGTAACTCGTCGGGTCGCCCGAGCGCACCAGCCAGTAGCGACCGGCCGCGAGGTCCACCGGCCCGAGCGCGGCGCGGCCGGCCGCGCGCGAGGCCGCCTCCGCCGCCGCCAGAGCCGGCACGTCCTGCGCGGGCACGCCGCTCCAGGGCCCGGTGCCGCTGCGGCGCAGCACCTGAAGCACCTGCGGGTACAGCGCCGCGAGCCGCTGCTCGGGTGCGCCGCTTCCTTCGCTGGCGGGCTGCAGCAGCGCCAGCGTGGCCAGGATGGCGTCGTGCTGCGCGGCGTGCTGGCTGAGCACGCGGTGCACGATGCGCGCCTCGGTCTCGAACCGCGCACGATGCTCGCCGAAGGCGCGAAGCGCGATCGCCAGCGACCCGGCGGCGGCCAGCAGCACGGCAGCCAGCAGCCAGCCGACCCGCGCGATGGCCGCATGACGCATGCGGCCATTCTTGCATCGCGTGCTGCATCGCGGCGGGGCGGCCGCCGCGCGCCGCGGCTGCACGGCCGCGTTTTGCCCGTACCATCGTCCGACCGTTCCCGACCTGCACGGCCGCCCGCCGGCCGCTCCCCATGAACACCGGCTACCTCGAGACGCGCCGCCACGAGCTGCGCAAGACCCGGCTGTCGATGGTCGACGGCAACCTCGACGCCAACCTGCGCACTGTGCAGGGCGGCATCAGCGCCCGCGCCTACGACGGCGGCTACTGGGGCTTCGCGTCGGCGCCGCGCGACGACGCTGCGGCCGCCGCCCGCGTGCAGCGCGAAGCACGGGCCAACGCCGTGGCAATGGGCGGCTTCGGCGCCCGCCCGGCCGTCGCCCTGCCGGGCGAAGTGCACGTCGGCCAGCAGGCCGAACACGGCCGCGGCGAACTGCCCACCGCGGAGCGCATCGAGCGCCTGGCCGAGCTGCACGCCTTCTGCATGAAGCAGTACCCCGGCCTGCGCAGCACGCGGCTGATGGCCACCGACGAACACCACGTCAAGCAGCTCGAGACGGCCGGCGGCGGCCGCTCGCTGGCGCGCATCCAGCGCGCCGCCGCCTACGTCACGCTCGTCGGCGAAGGTGCCGACGGCTCGCCGCTCGAGCTGACCGAGGTCATCTCCGGCATCGGCACGCTGGCCGACATCGACTGGTCGCTGGCCGCCTTCGCGCCGAAGCTCGACGCGCTCTTCGGGCACCTGCAGGCCAAGCGCCACGCCGTGCCCGCACGCGGTGGGCTGCACCGCGTGGTGATGGCCGCCGAGCTCGCCGGCATGCTGGCGCACGAGGCGATGGGCCACCCCTGCGAAGCCGACTCGGTGCTCGGCGGCGCGATCACCGCCGACCTCGTCGGCCAACCCGTGGCCAGCGAGCTCGTGACGATGGCCGACCTCGCGCACCACTTCGAGGGCCGCGAGCTGATGTGCCCGGTGTATGCCGACGACGAAGGCACGCCGGCACGCGACGTGACGATGATCGAGCGCGGCATCCTGCGCGAGTTCATGCACAGCCGCGAGACGGCGGCGCGCCTCGGCCTGGCGCCCACGGGCAACGCCCGCGCCTACGCGCCCGACGACGAGCCGCTCGTGCGCATGCGCAACACCGCCATCCTGCCGGGCGCCTCGACGCTCGCGCAGATGATCGAAGGCGTCGACGACGGCTACCTGCTGCTCAAGACCGGCAACGGCCAGGCCGACTCCACCACCGAGTTCATGTTCGGCATCGAGCTCGCCTACGAGATCCGCCACGGCAAGCTCGGCCGCGCCGTGCGCGACACCACCGTGTCGGGCTCGGCGCTGAGGGTGCTGCAGAGCGTCGACGCGGTCGGTCGCGAGATGGAGTGGAGCTGCAGCGGCTACTGCGGCAAGAAGCAGCCGATGGTCGTCTCCGTCGGCGGGCCGGCGCTGCGCGCGATGGCGCATGTCGGGGGCGAGTGAGATGGCGCCCGTGATGGCGCACGAGGTCGCGCCCGAGACGGCGCTGGCCGTGGACCGCATCGCCGAACAGGCGCTCGAACGGCTGCGCCGGCGCGGCTTCGACGACGCGCAGGTCACCGTCACCGAGACGCGGCGCCGCGAGCTGAACATCGCGCACAACGAGGCGAGCTTGCTGCGCAGCGCCGAGCGCCACCGCATCGCGCTCGTCGGCCTGAAGGACACGCGGCGCGCCGCCATCGAGGGCAGCGACGTCGGCGACGCGGGTGTCGACGCGCTCGTGGAGTCGCTCTGGCAGGCCACGCTGGCGGCGCCGCAGGACGAGGCCAACGCCGTGTCGGCCGGCCAGGCGACGCGCATCGCGCGCGGCCCGCGTGAAGTGGATCCCGGCGAGCTGACGGCGGCCACGCGTGCGCTGCTCGACTGGCGCGCGCGCGAGACGCCGACGATGATGATCGAGGAGGGGCTCGCCGCGCACCAGCGGGCGCACCAGCGCACGCTCACCAGCGGCGGCAGCGACCTCGCCTGCGACATCGGCTGGTACGAGCTCGTCGTCTTCGGCCTGGCGCGTGAAGGCGCGCGCGCCAGTTCGTTCAACTACGCCGGCGGCCAGGCCGCCACGCTGGCCGGCGCACCGGAGCTCTTCGGCGCCCCGGCGATGATGCGCGCGCTGACGCGGCAGGTGCACACCGAGCGCATCGGCGAGCGCTTCGTCGGCGACGTGGTGTTCGCCCCGAACGCCGTGTCCGACCTGCTCGGCTGGCTCATGCGCCAGCTCGGCGACGGGCCGCTCATCGATGGCAGCTCGCTGTACCGCCGGCGCGTCGGCGAGCTCGTGGCCTCGCCGCTGCTGACGCTGCAAAGCCGGCACGACGCGCCAGGCTGCACGCCGCTCACCGCCGACGCCTTCGTCGCGCCACCGACCACGCTGCTCGAAGCCGGCCGGCTGACGCAGCTCGCGCCCAGCCTCTACGGCAGCCGCAAGACGCGCCTGCCGCACAAGCCGGTGGCGGCCTCGGGCTGGCAGCTCGCGGCGGGCGACGTGCCGCTGGAGGCGATGGTGGCCGCCGTGCCGCGCGGGGCGCTGGTCGACCGCCTGTCGATGGGCTCGCCGGCGCCGAACGGCGACTTCTCCGGCGTCATCAAGAACAGCTTCCTCATCGAGGACGGCCGCGTCGGCGCCGCGCTGTCCGAGACGATGATCGCCGGCAACGTGGCACAGCTGCTGCGCGACGTGGCCGCCGTCAGCCGCGAGCGGCTGGACACGGGCAGCGAGTGCCTGCCCTGGCTGCGCATCCCGGGCCTGAACTTTTCCTGACACGGGGTCGCACCGCGGCGATCCGCCTCGCGCCGGGTCGCACGCTGCCGTGCCCGGCCGAACCGGCCAAGCCGGCCCAGCCGGCCCAGCTGGCCGATCTGGCCGATCGGCAGCTTCACCCCACTCCGGCGGGTCGGCCGTATCAGGCCTCGTACCCAATCCACCTCATGCCGGAGCAAACCATGGCCGACCGCCGCCAGTTCCTCGCCCGCACCCTCGCCCACGGCTTCACGCTGGCCGCTGCCGCCGCCGGCGGTGCCTGCGCGTCGCCGACCGCCGCTGCCGCCGGCCAACTCGTGCAGGTGCAGATCGTCGACCGCGCCAGCGGCAGCGCGCTGCCCGAACACCGGCACCGCGGCACGGCATGGGTGGCCGGCCGGCCCGGCGACCGCTACGCAGTGCGCCTGAGCAACCGCAGCGGCGGCCGCGTGCTCGTGGTGCTGTCGGTGGACGGCGTGAACGCCGTCACCGGCGAGACCGCGGCCACGTCGCAGAGCGGCTACGTGCTGGCACCGTGGCAGACGGCGGAGATCACCGGCTGGCGCAAGAGCGACGCCGAAGCGGCGGCCTTCTACTTCACCGCGTTGCCCGACTCGTACGCGGCGCGCACCGACCGGCCGCACAACGTCGGCGTCATCGGCGTGGCGGTGTTCCGCGAGCGCGTGCCGCCCCCGCGGCCGGTGCCGTTCGAGGTGTCACCGCCCACGAGCAGCCGCCACGACGACAGCGAGCGCCGAGCGCGCGCCGAAGCGGGTACAGGCGCCGCCGGCGACACCCGCGCCGCGGAGAGCGCGGCAGGAAGCTCGACCGCGGACGCAGCCGCCGGCACCGGCGGGAGCGCCACCGGCAGCGCGGCCGGGCGGATAGCCCAAGGCGAAGGGGCGCGCGAGGCCACGCCCGACAGCGTCCGCGCCGCTCGCGAAGCCCCGGCCGCGCCCGCCTTGCAGCGCGCCGAACGCCTGGGCACCGGCCACGGCGAACGCGAGGTCGCGCCGATCCGCCGCACGACCTTCGAGCGCGCCAGCAGCACGCCGGCCGAGGTGGTGCAGGTGCGCTACGACAGCCACGCCAACCTCGTGGCCGCGGGCGTCATCCGGCCGCACTGGCCGCGGCCGGGGTACGTGCCCGATCCGTTCCCCGGGTACGTGCCGGACCCGCGCTGACACCCGCGCCGACGGAACAGCTCCGCGCCCAGGGCCGCGATGGCAACGAGCGTCGCCGGCTCCGCGCCGGCTCAGCGCCGCCCGCGCTCGGTGAGGAACTGCAGCGTCGCTGCCCAGGTCTGCGGCGAGTTGAGGATGCCCAGGTGCCCGGTGCCGAGGATCGGGTCGTGCACGCCCTGGCCGGTGAGCACGAGGTCGCGTGCACCCTTGAGCTTCGGGCTCTGCGAGAAGTCGGTCGGCTGGCCGAACGAGTCTTCCGCCGGCACCGGCGGGATGAAGGGGCCGTCCTGCACCGGGATGTAGACGAAGCTCGCGTCGCCGTTGCGGATGACCAGCGTCTGCAGCGGCAGCGCCTCGAGCAGCCCGCCCGGGCCGTTGAGCAGGCGCAGGAAGGGCGTGTTCGGCGAACCCAGTTCCTGGCAGACCTCGGCCGAAGGCGTGAAGGCCCCCTGCGAAGGCAGCTGGAAGTAGTTCAGCGGGTTCGGGCTGCAGTTGATGATGCCGTGGTTCGGCCCGTCGATGGCGACGAAGCGGCGCACCAGCGGCCAAGCCGCGTCCTGGCGCATCCACTCGCGCGCCAGCGTCACGCCGAGGCTGTGGCCGACGACGTCGACCTCCTTCGCACCGGTGTACTTCAGCACCTCGCGAACGAAGCGGCGCAGGTCGGGCACGTTGGCCTGGTTGGTGTGGGCGATGCGCGAGCGCTGCGTGGGGTCGGCGTTGACGTCGCAGCGGTCGCCCTGGTAGCCCAGGCCCCACAACTCGCTCGGCGAGTAGCCGTGGTCGGCCAGGTACTGCGCCAGGCGCTGGATGTGGCCGTAGAACGGGTTGCACGTCGTGGGGAACGGCGTGTCGTTGTTGCCATGCAGGAAGATGACCGGCACGCGGGTCGCCGCACCCGCGGCGCCGAAGCCGATGACGGGCCGGGCCAGCGACGCGTCCTCGATCACGGGGAAGTCGGCGGGCAGCGTGGTGCCGACGGTGCCGGCGGCGTGGGCGCCGGCGGAAGCGACTGCGCAGGCCACGGCGGCGAAGGCGCGGCAGATGCTGCGGAAACGGCGGAAGCTGCTGGCGATCAAGGTCGTTCTCCTTCTTCTCTCTTCATGCGGCGAGGAAGCGCTCGACGAGCGCGAAGTGTTCCGGCGTGTTCAGCGCCGGCGCGTGGCCGCAGCCGGGGATCGTCACGACCACGGCGCGTGGCCCGCGCACGCGCATCGCGTCGGCCACCTCGGGCAGCAGCAGGTCGCTGGTCTCGCCGCGCAGGCACAGCACCGGCAGCACCAGTGCGTCCCACGCGTCCCACTGCACGTAGTCGTCGGGGTGGTGGATGAACTGCTGCACCATCGCCGGGTCGTAGTGCGGCGTGACGCGGCCGTCCGGCAGGCGGCGCGTGCTGCTCTCGGTGAGTGCGCGCCATTGCGCGTCGGGCAGGTAACCGTAGGGCTTGTAGACGGTTCGGAAGTACGCCTCGAGCTCGCTGACGGTGGCAAAGGCCGGCGGGCTGCCGGCATAGCTGCGGATGCGTGCCACCGCGGCCGGTGCGATCTCGGGGCCGACGTCGTTCAGCACCAGGCGCCGGATGCGCCCGCGCAGCGCACCGGCTGCCGCCTTCAGGCCGATGGCGCCGCCCATCGACGTGCCCAGCCAGTGGCACTCACGCACGCCGAGCTGGTCGAGCAGCGCGACAGCGAGGCTTTCGTAGAACGCCAGGCAGTACTCCTTCGCCGGCTCGGGGCTCCATTGGCTCAGGCCGCGGCCGATCGTGTCGGGGCAGACGACGCGGTAGCGATTCGCCAGGTGCGCGGCGATCGGGTCCATGTCGCGGCCGGTGCGCGCCAGCCCGTGCCAGGCGATGACCGTCTCGCCGTGGCCCGCGCCCCACTCCATGTAGTGGATCTCGCGCCCGGCGCAGGTGACGTAGTTCGAGGTCGGCGCAGCCGCGACGGCAGCGAAGACGGCGCTCATCCCGCGCTTCCTTGCGCCGCGGCCGCGCGCTCGCGTTCGCGTTTCTCGCGCATCACCCGCATCAGCCTCAGGCGCCCGACGACGCCGGTGGGGAAGTAGTACACCGACAGCACGAAGAGCAGCCCCAGCCACAGCAGCCAGCGGTCGGCGCTGACCAGCACCGAGAGCACCGGCACGCCTTCGAGCGCGCCGTGCCCGAGCTTCAGCAGGTCCTGCAGGTAGTTCTGCGCCAGCACGAACAGCGCCGAGCCGATCACCGCGCCGTACATCGTGCCCATGCCGCCGATGACGACGATGAGCAGGATGTCGAGCATGATCTCGAACGACAGCGTGGTGTCCGGGCCGACGTAGCGCAGCCACAGCGCCAGCAGCGCGCCGGCCAGCGTGGCGAAGAGCGCCGAGATGACGTTGGAGAGCGTGCGGTAGACGACGGTGCGGTAGCCGATGGCCTCGGCGCGGAAGTCGTTCTCGCGGATGGCCAGCAGCACGCGCCCGAACGGCGAGTTGACGATGCGCAGCAGCACCAGGAACAGCACCGCCACCGCGGCGAACAGCAGGTAGTAGGTGACGATGCGCCCGTCGAGCTCGAGGCCCGCGAACGTGAACTCGAACGACGGGCGCAGCACCTCGGGGCCGCGGAAGGTGATGCCGTCCTCGCCGCCGGTGAAGTCGGACAGCTGCGACGCGAGCGTCTGGAAGGCCGCCGCCACTGCGAGCGTGATCATCGCGTAGAAGATCGCCTTCACGCGCAGCGAGAAGAGCCCGATCACCAGCGACAGCACGAGCGACACGGCGAGCGCCGCGACGAGGCCGACACCGACCGCCTCCCACCCCGCGCCCAGACGCGCGCTGGCAATGCCGATGCCGTAGGCACCGATGCCGAAGAACATCGTGTGCGCGAAGCTGACGATGCCGGTGTAGCCGAGCAGCAGGTCGAAGCTGGCGACGAGCAGGATGAAGACGAGCAGCTTGGCGGCCACCGAAAACGCCTTCGCGCCGGGGAAGAGGAACGGCGCGGCGGCGAGCGCGAGCACGATGAGCACGAGCGCGACGGCCAGCGCCGGATGGCCGGGGCGGTCGTGCGAGAGCAGGCGGTCGAGGATCACGGTTGCTTCCCTTCGCCCGCTCGAGCACGCATGTGGTTGCCGTTGCGCCCGCGCACGAAGGTCGTGGCGCGCCAAGGCCGCCGGGTGGTCGGCTCCGCGAATGTCCTCTTTGGGCGGACCAGCTTCGCTGGTCCCCCCAATGCCCCCTTCATTTCGCTGCGCCGACCACCCGGCGTCCTTGGCGTGGCACCCGAGTCTGTCTTCGACGATCGAGTGCCACCGCGCGTGCCGGACCGGGCGCGTCGAGTGCCACTGCCGGTGCCGGATCGGGACGGCGGGGTGCCCTGCGCAGCGAAATCAAGGGGGCATTCGGGGGACCTGCGGAGCTTGCGTAGCAGGGCCGCCGAAAGAGGACATTCGCGGAGCAGGGCACCCCGTCGGCCCGATCCCGCCACGACGTCGGACCGGCAGTGTGCGAGCACAACAGACCACGCTCGAGGCGCACGGGTTCGCACGCGGGGGGTCACCAAATGCATGACCATGGCAGCGCGGCTCATCGATTCGCCACCGGGTACAGGCCCTGCGGCCGCCACAACAGCACCGCCACCATCAGGCCGATGGTCGAGAACAGCGCCACCTTCGGCGCCAGGAAGCCGACGTAGTTGGCCATCAGCCCGACCAGCAGCGCGCCGACGAGGCTGCCGTTCACCGAACCCAGCCCGCCGATGATGATGACGATGAAGATGAGGATGTTGACCTGCGCGCCGATCTGCGGGATGACACTCTGCTGGTAGAAGGCCCACAACACGCCGCCCAGCCCCGCCAGCGCCGAGCCGGCGACGAACACGCCGACGAACAGGCGCCGGATGCGGTAGCCGAGCGCCTCGACCATCTCGCGGTCCTGCACGCCGGCGCGGATCAGCAGGCCGATCTTCGTGCGGCCGAGCGTGAAGGCGAGCGCGGCGAAGACGACGAGGCCGATGGCCGCGGCGAGCACGCGGTACTTCTCCACCGCCGCCTCGCCGAAGATCCACGAGCCGCGCAGCGCGTCGGGCAGCGGCAGCGCGATCTGCAGCGGGCCCCAGATCGCCTTGATCAGCTCCTCGCCGACGATCATGCCGCCCATCGTGATGAGGATCTGCTTCAGGTGCAGGCCGTACACAGGCCGCACGATGACGCGCTCGAAGGCCCAGCCGATGGCGCCGGCCACCGCCATCGCCACGAACATCGCGACGAACACGCCGAGCACCGGCGCGCCGGTCATCGCCGCCATCACGGTGGTGGCCATGTAGGCCCCGAGGGCGATGAACAGGCCGTGCCCGAAGTTCAGCACGTCCATCAGGCCGAAGACGAGCGTCAGGCCCGATGCGATGACGAAGACGATGAGGCCCATCGACAGGCCCGCCACCGTCAGCGTCAGCCAGGTCGTGCCGCTGCCCATCGCGGGCAGGGCCAGCGCGATGACGGCAAGGAGCAGCACGATCGGCTTCCAGTCGAACTGCGCCTTCGGCACCGCGGCCGCGGCCGTACCGCCGGCGCCAGCGGCAGCGGCGGTGGTGGTGGTGTTCATGCGTGTGCCCCCAGCGAGAGCCCGAGCAGGCGCTGCTGCAGCCGCTCGTCGTCGGCCAGCGCGGCCATCGTGCCGCGGTGCACGACGCGGCCGTCGTCCATCACCGCCACCGTGTCGCCGAGCGCGCGCGCCATCTGGAAGTTCTGCTCGACGAGCAGGATCGTCGTGCGCTGGCGCTTCAGCTCGCGCAATGCGCCGATGAGGTTCTGGATGATCGACGGCGCCAGCCCCTTGCTCGGTTCGTCGATGAGGATCAGCGCGCGCGGTTCGCAGATGGCGCGCGCCACGGCGAGCATCTGCTTCTGCCCGCCGGAGAGCTTGCCCGCGGGGTAGAGCCAGAACTTCTTCAGCGCCGGGAAGAGGCCGAACACCCAGTCCAGCCGCTGCGTGTCGAGCTCGCCGGCGTGGCGCGCGCCGCGCGCCGCGAGCACGATGTTCTCCTTCACGGTGAGGTCGCTGAAGATGCCCATGCTCTCGGGCACGTAGGCGATGCCCATCGTGGCGAGCTCGGGCGTCGTCTTGCTCTGCACCGGCTCGCCGCGGAAGCGGATCTCGCCGGCGCTCGCCTGCCACAGGCCCATGATCGTGCGCAGCGTCGTCGTCTTGCCGGCGCCGTTGCGGCCGAGCAGCACCGTCACCTCGCCTTCGGGCACCGTGAAGTCGACGCCGTGCAGGATGTGGTACGCGCCGATGTGCGTGTGCACGCCCGCGAGCTCGAGCAGGGCACTCATGCGGGCTCCTCTTCGGCCGCCGCGCCGAGGTAGGCCTGCTGCACGACGGGCGAGGCGATCACGGCCGCGGGCTCGCCGTCGGCGACGAGTTGCCCGTTGTGCAGCACGACGATGCGGTCCGAGAGCTCGCGCACCACGTCCATCTTGTGCTCGACGAGCAGGATGGCGATGTCGCGCCGCTGCTTCAGCTCGCGGATGAGGTCCAGGATCACCGGCACGTCGTCCACGCTCATGCCGGCGGTGGGTTCGTCGAACATGAACACCTTCGGCTCGAGTGCGATGAGGATCGCCACCTCCAGCTTGCGCTGGTCGCCGTGCGGCAGGCTGGCCGCGGTGGCGCCCGACTGCCCCGCCAGGCGCACGCGTTGAAGCAGGGCTTCGGCCTCGTCGATCCAGGCCTTGCGGTCGAGCCACACGCGGAAGAGGTCCAGGCCCGCGAGCCAGCCGGCGCGCCCGGTCTCGCGCGCCTGGATCGCCAGGCGCACGTTCTCGCGCACCGTGAGGTGCGGGAAGAGCTGCGTCAGCTGGAACGCCCGCCCGAGGCCGCGGCGCGTGCGCAGCGGCGCGGGCAGCCGCGTGATGTCCTCGCCTTGCAGCAGCACGCGGCCCTCGCTCGCCGGCAGCTGCCCGGAGACGAGGTTGAAGTAGGTCGTCTTGCCGGCTCCGTTCGGCCCGACGATGGCCGTCAGCGTGCCCGCCTGGAACGTGCACGACACGCGGTCGACGGCCACGTGGCCGCCGAAGCGGATGGTGAGGTTCTGGGTCTCGAGCATGACGGTCGAAGTGCGCGGGCGCAGCCCAGCGAACGCCGCGGATCCGGCTTGGCCGGTCCGCTGGCGTTGCCCCCCGGGGGGAGGCGGCGAAGCCGCTTCGAGGGGAGCCTTATCGCTTGTTCCTGATCGGGATCTGCAGCTCTTCGGCCTTGATCACCCGCACCAGCTCGGGCACGCCCCAGGCGAACGCCGGGTCGTTCCTGATGCGGAAATGGAACATGTCCTGCATCGCCTGGTGGTCTTCCTTGCGGAAGGTCATCTTGCCCTTGGGCGTCTCGAAGCTCATGCCTTCCATCGTGGCGATGAGCTTGTTCGTCGCGGTGTCGCCCTTCGTGCGCTTCAGCGCCTCGACCACGGCGATGGCCGCGCTCATGCCGCCGCAGGTGAAGAAGTCGGGCGGCGCCTTGAACTTGCTGTAGTGGTTGGCCACCAGCCACTCGTTGACCGGGTTCTTCGGGATGCCGAAGTAGTAGTACAGCGCCCCTTCCATGCCCTCGAAGTTCTTGTACGCCACCATCGCCGGCAGGATGTTGCCGCCGGTGGCGAGCTTGATGCCGAAGCGCTTCTCGAGCTCCATGTCGGCGATCTTCGGGAACGGCGTCGGCGCGCCGGCCCAGGCGACGCTGATGAACTTCTTGCCCGGCTGGTCCTTCAGCTTGTCGATGATGCGCTGCAGGCCGGCGGTGAAGTCGGTGGTGCCTGTGGGCAGGTACTCCTCGTGGACGATCTTGGCCTTCTTGGTGAACTCCTTGGCCGCCTTGATGCCGTCGCGGCCGAAGGCGGTGTCGTTGGCGAGCGTGGCCACCACGTTGCCCGGCTGGTCCAGCGCCGCGGCATTGGCCGCCGCGTCCTGGCTGCTGTTGCGGCCGGTGCGGAAGATGTACTTGTTCCACTTGTCGCCGGTGATGCTGTCGGCGACCGCCGGCTCGACGAGCAGGATCTTCTTGTACTCCTCGGCCACCGGCAGCATCGCCAGCGCCACGGGGCTGGCGGTGGGGCCCACCGCGATGTCGACCTTGTCGTCGCCGTAGGCGGCGGCCAGCAGTGCCTTGCCCACGTCGGGCTTGCCCTGGTCGTCCTTCTCGAGCACGACGAGCTTGCGGCCGGCCACGGCCATCGTGCCGCCGGTGGCGTACTCCAGGCCCATCATGAAGCCGGTGATCGTCTGCTTCGCGTAGGCCTCGAGCGGCCCGGTCTTGCTGGCGATGATGGCGATCTTGATGTCGCCCTTGCCCTGTGCGAGGGCGCCGAGCGGCAGGGCCTGCGCGCCGAGGGCGGCAGCAGCGACCAGGGCTTGGCGGCGGGTGGGGTGCAAGCGGTGCGAACGGGGCATCGAGGTCTCCGTGTGTATGAAAAACAGTCAGCGCCAGGGGTGCTGACTCACATGGCGCAACGGTCGTGCCAGTCTGCCCCGCACTGGTGCAAACCCTGACCCTTGAGGCCCCGAAGCCGCTCGATCGCCCCTCCAAGCGGCATGGATCGTGTCGGAGCGCCCACGCGCCCCGCGCCACCAATGTCCGTGGATCGATCTTTATGTATTGATCAAGGACACATTGCCCTTCACTAACCCGCGGCTTCCAGCAACCGCCGGACGAGCTCGTCCGGCCGGCTGACCATCGGGAAGTGCCCGGTGGCCATCTCGCGCACCGTCCAGCCGGGCTGGCTGCGCACGCGCCGGCGAGGCTCGGCAATCGTCGGATAGGCCGGCGACGTGCAGTCGATGAACCAGCGCGGCAGCGCAGCCCAGCGCGCCGCGTCGAAGACGATCGGCTCGCGGTACATGCCGAACGGGTGCGGCACCGAGCGACGGCGCAGCCAAGCGGCGTCGGCGTCGTCGAGGCCGAAGGCGTGCATCTCCGGCGGCGGCAGCGCATTGCCGTTCGCCGCCGCCGCGGCCAGGCGCTGCGCCTGCACCTCCGGTGCGTGCGTGCTGCTCCACGACTCGCCGGGCAGCGACACCATCGCATCGACGTAGACGAGCGTGCGCGGCCGGCCGCCCGCACCCGCAGACCCCGCGGCGCGCGCCAGCAGGCGGTCGGCCGCCAGCGTGATGACCATGCCGCCGTAGCTGTGCCCGACGAGCACGAAGTCGTCGAGCTCCTCGGCGTCGACGACGCCGATCACGTCGGCCACGTGGTCGGCGAACGAGATGTCGGCGCGCCGCTGGTGCGCACGCTCGCCGTCGCCGGTGAGCGTGACCGCGTGCACCGCGTGCCCGGCGGCGCGCAGCGGCGCCAGCACGCGCTTCCAGATCCAGGCACCGCCCCAGGCGCCATGCACGAGGAGGAAAGGCGGGCGGGTGGGCGTGGCTTCGGGCATGGCTGCGGGCTCGGCGATGGGCTGGGCTGGGGCGTTCAGCGAACGACGACGATGCGCCGCGGCTGCCGCGCCAGCCTGGCGTACAGCGCCGCGCGCGACATGCGCAGCAGCTTCGCCGCGGCGACGCGGTTGCCGCCGGTGGCTTCGAGCGCGGCGGTGATGGCCGCGTCCTCGACCTCGGCCACCTGGTCGGCGAGCGGGCGCAGGCGCGTGGCGGCCGGCTCGGCGCGTGCGGACAGTGCGCCCGCCGCGGCAGCATCCTCGGACATCGACGCCGCGCCCGGGCCGCCGGCCGCGCGCGCCGTGACGAGCGTCCGATCCTGCGCTGGGGCCGACGCCGTCGCCGCCGTCACCGCGGGCGCGACGACGGCATCGTGGCCGCCCGCGTCGCCGGCACCCGCACCGCCACCCCCCGGCCCGGCCAGCGCCAGCGCCGCCGCGAAGTGCCGCGCCGTCAGTTGCGCCTCGTCGGTCATCAGCGTTGCCTGCTCGAGCACGTTGCGCAGCTCGCGAACGTTGCCCGGCCAGCGGTGCGCGGCCAGCAGGTCCAGCGCGTCAGGCCCCACGCCCTTCTGCGCCATGCCGCTGCGGCGCGCGATGTCCTCGCCGAGCGCCTCGACCAGCGCCTCGAGGTCGGCCGGCCGCTCGCGCAGCGGCGGCACGCGGATCGGCAGCACGTTGAGGCGGTAGAAGAGATCGGCGCGGAAGCTACCGTCGGCCACCATCGCCGCCAGGTCCCGGCTGGTGGCGGCGATGACGCGCACGTCGACGCGCTCGACACGGTTGCTGCCGAGCGGCTCGATCTCCTGCTCCTGCAGCGCGCGCAGCAGCTTGGCCTGCAGGGCCAGCGGCATGTCGCCGATCTCGTCGAGGAACAGCGTGCCGCCGTCGGCGAGCTTGAACTTGCCTTCGCGCCCCTTGCGCTCGGCGCCGGTGTAGGCGCCGGGCGCGACGCCGAAGAACTCGGCCTCCAGCAGCGTGTCGGGCACGGCGGCGATGTTCACGCTCACCAGCGGCCGCGCCGCACGCCGGCTGGCGGCATGGATGCCGTGCGCGAGCAGCTCCTTGCCGGTGCCGGTCTCGCCGAGCAGCAGCACCGGACTGTCGGTGAGTGCCACGCGGCGCGCCAGCCGCTTCACTTCCAGCGCCTGCGCGCTCGCACCGACGAAGCTGGCGATGCTGTGCTTGGGCCGCCGCGCCCGCGCGATCTCGCGCCGCGCCGCCTCCAGCTCGCCTTGCAGCTGCGCGAACTTGGCCAGGAGCGGCTGCATCGTCGTCTCGGGGTGATCGAGCAGCACGTAGCCGACGGCGCCGATCACCTCGCCGGCGTCGTTCTTCAGCGGCAGACGGCTGACGAGGAAGGTGCCGGCCTGGTTCGTCAGCAGGTCCACGAGGATCGGCCGGCCGCTCTCGATGACCTGGCCCATCAGCGTGTTCGGCACCACCTCCTCGACGCGCCGGCCGACGAAGTCGCTCTCCTCGTGCCCGAGAGCCGGCAGGAAGCGCTTGTAGCCCTCGCTGATCCAGACGATGCGGTGGCTGCGGTCGACCACCATCGTGCCCATCGCCGTGCGGTTGAAGACGTCGAAGAGGCTCTTCGCCGCGAGCTCGACCACGCGCTCGGCGTCGAGGTCGGCAGGGGCGAAGTCGCTGGGCGGGGCCATCGAGGCCGCACTGTAGCGGCGGCCCGGCGGACCGGGCACGCGCGACCGGTGCCCCGGGGGCGGCGCCTCCCCGCCGGTGCCATCATTGCGCCCTGCGCCCTGCGCCGCTGCCCACGCCCTTCGGCCATGCCCCGTTCCGCCACCCGCATCCGCATCCGCTGGCCGGTGTTCCTGCTGGCTGCCGCCCTCGCGCTGGCCGGCTGCGGCACGGCGGTGCGCAACCCCGTCACCGGCGAGACCGAACGCACGCTGATGGACGAGCCGGCGGAGATCGCCGCCGGCACGAAGGCGCACCAGGAGATCCTCAAGGCCTACGGCACGGTGGCCGACCCGGCGCTGCAGGCCTACGTCAACGGCCTCGGCCAGAAGCTCGCGGCGCAGTCGCACCGCGCGCACCTGAAGTGGACCTTCACGGTGCTCGACAGCCCCGAGATCAACGCCTTCGCGCTGCCCGGCGGCTTCGTCTACGTCACACGCGGCATCATGGCCTACCTCGACAGCGAAGCCGACCTCGCCGGCGTGCTCGGGCACGAGATCGGCCACGTCACGGCCCGCCACGGCGCGCAGCGCGTCACGCAGCAGCAACGCGCCGGCCTCGGCGTGGCGGTGGCCACGGTGCTTGGCGCCGTGCTCGGCGTGGGCGACGTCGTCGGCCAGGTCGGGCAGGCCATCGCCGCCGGCCACATCGCCAAGTACGGCCGCGAGCACGAGCTGGAAGCCGACCGCCTCGGCGCCGAGTACCTGGCACGCGTTCGCTACAACCCGACCAACATGGTCGACGTGATCCAGGTGCTGAAGGACCAGGAGCGTTACGCCGCCGAGTCTGCCCGTGCCGCCGGCCGTGCCGCGCCGCAGGGCGGCGGCTGGCTCGCCTCGCACCCGAGCAACGACCAGCGGCTCGACGCCATCCGCGGCTCCGCGCAGCGCCTGGCCGGTGGCGGCGGCGCCGCCGCGTGGAGCGACGACGGCCGCGAGCGCTACCTGAAGGCCATCGAGGGCCTCCCGTTCGGCGACAGCCGCGAGCAGGGTGTCGTGCGCGGCCGCCAGTTCTTCCACGAGCCGCTCGGCATCGCCCTCACCGCGCCCGAGGGCTGGCGCATCGCCAACGACACCGACCAGCTCACGCTGGCCAGCGGCGCCGGCGACGCCGCGCTCGTGATGAAGCTCGTTCCGGAGGAGCTGGTGAAGAAGACCGCCGGCGACCACGCGGCCATCCTGCGCGAGGGCCTCGGTGCCACGGCCGGCCAGACCGAGAAGCTGACGCTCGGCGGCAGCCTGGCGGCGACGCACTTCGCCGGCCAGCGGCGCAACGCGCTGGGGCAGGTGGGCTCGCTCTTCGCCACCATCGTCGACGGCCCGGCCGGGCGCGTGTTCCTGCTCGGCTGGCTGGCGCGCGACGCACAGGCGCTGCAGCGCGCGCGCCCGCAGCTGCGCGAGGCCGAGCTGAGCTTCCGGCCGCTCACCGCAGCCGACCGCCGGGCCGCCCGCCCGTGGCGGCTGAAGCTGGTGCCGATGCCGGCCGGCGGCTTCGCGCAGCTGGCGCGCACGACACCGCTGACGGACCTGCCCGAACAGCAGCTGCGGCTGCTCAACGGCGCCTACCACGACGGCGGCGCCGGCAGCGCCGCCGCGGCCACGGCCCGCGAGCCGCGGCCCGGACAGACGGTGAAGATCGTCGAGTAGCACATGCTCGAGGACCTTCGCCACGCCACCGCGCGCCGGCGCGCGTTGTGGGCCAGCCGCCGCCTGCTGCAGGACTGCCGCAAGCTGCTGAGCGAAGGCGCGGGCCTGAACGGCATGGCCGTCGCGAGCGACCTGATCGACCGCATCGAGGACCTCGACGACGAGCAGCTCGACGCCTTCTTCGACTGGCTGGCCGATGAGCTGAGCCCCGACCCGAAGGCCGTGCTGCAGGCCGCCGAGGCCTATGCGCGCAAGCCCGGCGCGCCGACGCTGGCCGCGCTCACCGCCGCGGCCGAGCCGCCGCGCCAGGAGCTCTTCCGCCGCATCAACCGCATGCCCGGCGGCACGGCGGCGCTGCTGCGGCTGCGCCGCGCGCTGCTGACGCGGCTGGCCAGGCGGCCGCAGCTCGGCGCCATCGAGGCCGACCTGCTGCACCTGCTGAACTCGTGGTTCAACCCCGGCTTCCTGCAGCTGCGCCGCGTGGACTGGAACTCGCCGGCGCAGTTCCTCGAGAAGATCATCCACCACGAGGCGGTGCACGAGGTGGACGGCTGGGACGACCTGCGCCGCCGCCTGCTGCCCGACCGGCGCTGCTTCGCCTTCGAACACCCGCAGCTCAAGGACGAGCCGCTCATCTTCGTCGAGGTGGCGCTGGTGCCCGAGATGCCGGCGGCGATCGCGCCGCTCATCGACAAGACGGCGCTGCCGCTGCCGCCCGAGCGCTTCCGCGTCGCCGCGTTCTACGGCATCAGCAACTGCGAGCCGGGGCTGCGCGGCGTCTCGCTCGGCAACTTCCTCATCAAGACGGTGGCGCTGCAGCTGCAGCGCGAGCTGCCGCAGCTGAAGCGCTTCTGCACGCTCTCGCCGATCCCGGGGTTCGCGCGCTGGCTGCTCGGTGAACCCGACCTCGCGGCGCTGCCCGGCCTGAGGCGCGGCGTCGCCGAGCGGCTGCTGGCGGCGCGCGACCGGCTTGTCGCCGCCACCGGCGGCGAGCTCGGCGCGCTGCAGGGGCTGCCCGCGCACGAGCGGCTCGACGAAGCCGATGCGGCGGCGCTGAAGCTGCTGGCCGCCGCGTACCTGGCGCACCTGTCGCCCACGCCCGCCGGCGACCCGGTGGCCCGTTTCCACCTCGACAACGGCGCCCGGCTGGAGCGCCTGAACCTGCGCGGCAACCTGTCCCCGCCCGGGTTGAAGCAGAGCTTCGGCCTGATGGTCAACTACGTCTACGACCTGGACAAGGTCGAGTCGAACCACGGCCGCTTCCGCGCCGGCGAGGTCGTGCGCTCGCGCGAGCTTGGCGCGGTGCTGTAGCCGGCACACATCGCCCATGAACGAAACCGAAGGAGACCTCGACGATGAAGACCTCGATCACCCGCCGCCGCGCGCTTGCCGCGGGCGCCGCGGCACTGGCCACGCCGGTGGCCTGGGCACAGGCCGCCGGCTGGCCGGCCCGCCCCGTGACCATCGTCGTGCCCTTCCCGCCGGGCGGCGGCACCGACGCGTTCGCGCGGCCCCTCTTCGCCGCGATGACGAGGAACGTGGGCAAGCAGTTCCTCATCGACAACAAGGGCGGCGCCGGCGGCACGCTCGGCGCATCGGCGGCGGCGAAGGCGGCGCCCGACGGGTACACCTACTTCATGGGCGCCGTGCACCACAGCATCGCGCCGAGCATGTACCCGAAGCTCGACTACGACATCGAGCGCGACTTCGTGCCCGTCGGCCTCGTTTCCAGCGTGCCCCAGGTCATCGTCGTCAACCCGTCGCGCGTGCAAGCCAAGACCCTGCCCGAGCTGCTGGCGTTCATCCGCAAGAACCCGGCCAGGCTCAACTACGCCTCGGCCGGCAACGGCACCTCGCACCACCTGGCCGGCGAGCTGTTCAAGCTGCAGACCAACACCTTCATCACGCACATCCCGTATCGCGGCGCCGGGCCGGCGCTGCAGGACCTGGTCGCCGGCCAGGTCGACCTGATGTTCGACGGCCTCGGCTCCTCGGCCGGGCACATCCGCGGCGGGCGGCTGCGGCCCATCGCCGTGGCCGCCGACAAGCGCACCGCCGCCTTCCCCGACCTGCCCACCACCGCCGAAGCCGGGGTGCCGACCTACAAGGTTGCCACCTGGTACGGCATCTGGGCGCCGAAGGGCACGCCGGCCGACATCGTCAACGCGATGGCCGGCGAGATGCGCAAGGCGCTGAACAGCGACGAGATCAGGACGATGTGGACGAGCCTCGGCACCGAGACGCCGAACCTGTGGACCGCCGACTTCGGCCGCTTCGTCAGCGCCGAGGTCAAGCGCTGGGCCGAGGTGGTGAAGGCCTCGGGCGCCAAGCTCGATTGACGCGAGGCACGCATGGACCTGCTGCGCGGCCCGAGCTCGCGAAGGTCCCGGCGCACCTCGAGGGTGCCTTCCGAGACCTGCCGATGAGCGAAACGAACCACAACCTCTTCGTCGCGCTGCGCGCCGGCTTCCCGGCCGACCTGTCGCGCGTCGCCGTCGAGACGGCCGACACGGCGGTGCCGCTGTGCTACACCTTCGCCGACCTCGAACGCGGCAGCGCGATGCTGGCCAACCTGCTGGCGAGCCTGGAGCTGCCGCCGCGCTCGCGCGTGGCGGTGCAGGTGGACAAGAGCGTCGAGGCGCTGATGCTCTACCTGGCCGTGCTGCGCGCCGGGCACGTCGTCCTGCCGCTGAACACCGCGTACCAGGAAGCGGAGATCGCCTACTTCGTCGGCAACGCCGAGCCGGCGGTGGTGGTGTGCAGCAAGCGCAACTTCGGCTGGGTCAGCCGAACCGCGTTCAACGCCGGCACGAAACACGTCTACACGCTCGACGACGACCGCACCGGCACGCTGCTCGACCGCGCCGCGTTCCACGCCGACACGCACGAGCCGGCGGTGGTCGATGCCGACGAGCTCGCGGCCATCCTCTACACCAGCGGCACCACCGGGCGCAGCAAGGGCGCCATGCTGTCGCACGGCAACCTGCTGTCGAACGCGCAGGTCCTGCACGAGGCCTGGGGCTGGGCCGAGGCGAAGCGCGAGGGCCGCGCCGACACGCTGATTCACGCGCTGCCGATCTTCCACGTGCACGGCCTCTTCGTCGCCATCCACGGCGCGTTGCTGTCGGGCAGCCGCATGATCTGGTTCGGCAGGTTCGACCCCAAGGCCACGGTGGTGCGCCTGCGCGAAGCCACCGTCTTCATGGGCGTGCCGACGCTGTACGTGCGCATGCTCGGCGAGCCGGCGCTGACGCGCGAGCAGTGCGCCGGCATGCGCCTGTTCGTCAGCGGCAGCGCGCCGCTGCTCGTCGAGACCTTCAACGCCTGGCAGGAGCGCACCGGGCACACGATCCTCGAGCGCTACGGCATGAGCGAGACGGTGATGCTGACGAGCAACCCCTACCGCCCGGAGCGCGCGCGCCGCGGCGGCACCGTGGGGCTGCCGCTGCCGGGCGTGGGCGTGCGCGTGCGCGACGACAAGGGCCGCCCGGTGCCCACCGGCGAGATCGGCGGCATCGAGGTCAAGGGCCCGAACGTCTTCAAGGGCTACTGGCGCATGCCCGAGAAGACGGCCGACGAGTTCACCGACGACCTGTGGTTCAAGACCGGCGACGTCGGCCGCATCGACGCCGACGGCTACGTCACCATCGTCGGGCGCAGCAAGGACCTCATCATCAGCGGCGGCTACAACGTCTACCCGGCCGAGGTGGAAGAGTGCATCAATCAGATGGCGGGCGTGGCCGAGAGCGCGCTCGTCGGCGTGCCGCACCCCGACTTCGGCGAGGTCGGCGTCGCCGCCGTCGTACCCCGGCCCGGCGCCACGCTCGACGGCGAGGCCATCCTCGCGGCGCTGAAGGGGCGCATCGCCAACTTCAAGGTGCCCAAGCGCGTGTTCGTCGTGCCCGACCTGCCGCGCAACACCATGGGCAAGGTGCAGAAGAACCTGCTGCGCGAGCAGCACAAGGGGTTGTTCGCAGGGTAGGCGCGCCGGCGGCAGCGCCGGCATCAGCCGGCCGCGCGCAGCCCGGCCCACTGCCAGAGCGCGAAGGCGGCCAGCAGCAGCGCCGAGACGCGCCCGATCCATCGGCGTGCACGCACGTCGACGTGATGACGCAGCCGCGCCACGGCGGCGCTGAGGAACAGCCACCAGAGCGCCGAACCGATCAGCACGCCCGCCACCAGCGGCAGCGGCGAAGGCGGCTGGGCCTGCCGCGCGCCCATCGCGCCGAAGATGGCGATGAAAGACAGGATCGTCGCCGGGTTGGACAACGTCAGCACGAAGGTGGCGGCGAACGAGCTCGCGAGGCCCGGCGCGGCGCGCACTTCGGCGGCCCGTTCGGCCGGCACGGCGACCCAGCTGCGCCAGGCCAGCCACAGCAGCAGCGCGCCGCCACCCACGGCCAGCGGCACGCGTGCCGCCTGCAGCGCGTTGAGCACCACCACCACGCCGAAGGCGCCGATCGCGCCGTAACACGCATCGGCGACCGCCGCACCGAGCCCGGTGGCCAGGCCGACGACGCGGCCGTGGTCGAGCGTGCGCTGGATGACGAGCAGGCCGATCGGTCCCACCGGCGCCGCGATGGCCAGGCCGATCCACAGCGCCTGCAGGAAGACGCCGGCGTGCCCCGCGAACTGCACTGCGTGCCCTCGCCTCGCGGCGCTTCAGCGCTTGTCTGTCGCGCGCACGACGCCCTGCCGTGGCCGGCCTTCGGCCTCCCACGTCGGGCCGTCGAACCAGGCATCGCCGGCGACGGCCGCACGCAGCATCGGCAGCGCGTCCAGGCCCCAGAAAAGCCGGCCTTCGCAGAGGTAGCTCGGCACGCCGAACACGCCCTGCGCGATGGCCGCGTCGGTGGCTTCGCGAAGCTCGCGCTTCACGTCGTCGCCTGCGGCGTCGCGCGCCGGTGCGAGCTCCGCGGCGAGCGCGGCCACACGCGCCGCATCGTTTGCATCCGCCCCGCCGCCGGCCCACACGTGCCGGAAGATCGCCTCGCACACGCGCCGGTTCGGCCCGCACGCCACCGCCAGGCGCAGCAACGCCAGCGGGTTGAACGGGTGCACCGCCGGCGTCTGCATCGGCGTGCCCTGCTGCGCGGCCAGCCAGTGCACGTGGCGGAAGGTCCACGCACGTTTGCTCTCGATCTCCGCGGGCCCCTTCTGACCGTGGTGCTGCAGCAGCGCGGCGAACAGCACCGGCCGGTACTCCACCATGTAGCTGCAACCTTCCAGCGCCTGCGGCAGCCGCTCGAAGGCGAGGAAGGCGAACGGCGAGACGAAGTCGAGGAAGAACTCGATGCGCTTCACGGCGCGGCCCTCCGCCTGGCAGCAGGCACTTCGTGTCCGGCGCGGCGCTGCTCGAGCCGCACCCAGACGGCGCGCTTCGCTTCATCGTCGAGCTGGCCCCATGCCGCGATCTCGTCGATCGTGCGCAGGCAGCCTTCGCACAACCCGCTCGCCTCGTCCATGCGGCAGACGTTGACGCAGGGGCTCGGCACCGGCGCCTCGCGCACCGGCACGGCATCGACGACACCGGTCTTGGCGGTCATCGTGTGCCTTCGCTCAAGGCACCTGCTGCACCACGTCGGCCACCGGCGCGCCGCCGGTGAGGCGCGGCAGGTCCGCAGGCGCCAGCCGGAACACGCCGTTCGGGTGCCCGGCCGCGGCCCAGATCTCCTCGAAGCGGAAGAGCTCGCGGTCGATCAGCAGCACCGGCGGCTCGCTGTGCGCGAGCGGTGCCACCCCACCGATCGAAAAGCCCGTGCGCGCCTTGACGAACTCGGCGTCGGCGCGAGCCAGCCTGCCGCTTTCGCCGCAGACGAGCGCGGCGACACGCTTCTCGTCCACGCGCTTGTCGCCCGACGTGACGACGAGCACCGCCACCTCCGGCTGCCCGCCGCCGGCGACGACACGGCGGAAGACGACACTCTTGGCGATCTGCGCCACCGTGACGCCGAGCGCGTCGGCCGCCTCCTGCGACGTGCGCGCCGCGACGTCGAGCCACACCGGCACGTGCGGGTGGCCGAGCGCGGCGAGTGCGGCGCGCACGCGCCGAAAGCCCTCGGGCCGCCCGTCATCGGCCTCGGCCTCCGGGCCGGCGACACTCACCGCAGACGGCTCGCCCGCCGCGTCGCTTTCGTCGTCGGCCGCCATGCCCATCACGCCGTGGCCGAGGCCGTGGCCGACGAGGCCGTCGCCGCGGAGGCGGGTGCTGCCACCGCCACGCCGCGCTTGGCGAGCAGCGCCTTGCCCACGCGCGATGCCGGCGGCCGGCCGAGCACGCCGGAGATCCACGCGCCGGCGTCGACGAGCCGGTCGAGGTCGATGCCGGTGGCGATGCCCATGCCATGCAGCATGAACACCACGTCCTCGGTGGCGACGTTGCCGGTGGCGCCCTTCGCGTACGGGCAGCCGCCGAGCCCGGCGACGCTGGCGTCGAAGGTGTGGACGCCCATCTCCAGGCAGGCGTAGATGTTGGCCAGCGCCTGGCCGTAGGTGTCGTGGAAATGGCCGCTCACCTCCACCAGCGGGAAGTGCGCGAGCGCGCGCTCCATCGCGCGCTGCACGGCGCGCGGCGTGCCCACGCCGATGGTGTCGGCGACGCCGCAGTGGTCCACGCCGAGGCCCTTCATCAGGCGCACGACGCGCTCCACCTCGTCGGCGCTGACCTCGCCCTGGTACGGGCAGCCCACCGCGCAGGAGATCGCGGCGCGCACCTTCAGGCCGGCGACATGCGCCGCTTCCACCACCGGGCGGAAGCGCTCCACGCTCTCGGCGATCGAGCAGTTGATGTTGCGCTGGCTGAAAGCCTCGCTCGCCGCGGCGAACACCACCACCTCGTCCGGCCGCGCCGCCGGGACGGCGAGCGCCCCTTCGAGGCCCTTCATGTTCGGCGTCAGCACCGAGTAGCGCACGCCGGGCGCGCGGCGGATGCCGGCCATCACCTCGGCGTTGTCGGCCATCTGCGGCACCCACTTCGGGCTGACGTAGCTCGTGACCTCGATCTCCTTCAGCCCCGCGGCCTGCAGGCGGTGCACGAGCTCGATCTTGTGCGCGGCGGACACCGGCGCGGCCTCGTTCTGCAGGCCGTCGCGCGGGCCGACATCGACCAGGGTGACTTGGGTGGGGAACATCGGTGGGCACTCCCGCATCGCGGCCGCGGCCAAAGCCCGGGCGCGAGAGCTGCCGCCCGACGGGCGGCGAAGGCTCAGTGTATCGGCGCGCCGCCCGCGCCCGCGGCGCCCGCGGCCATCTCCACACCGTGCGCCGCCCGCCCCGCCCCACCCGGCGCCTG
>JAHCKS010000084.1 GCA_026125665.1 Rubrivivax sp. | reverse complement strand
TGTGCGTCTTCGTGCTGGCAAGCACCGGCGTGAACGGCAGGCCGGCTTCGCGCAGCACGATGTGCGGGCTGAGCGAACAGGCCCCCGGCGAGTAGTACAGCTTCACGGGGAGGTCTCCAGGAAGAGTTGGGATGCCGGAACGATAGCCGCCGCCTGGCGCCCGGGCCTTCAACGCTGCTGAACACAGCCTTCGGGGAAGGACATGGGGCGGGGCACCCGGCCTAGACTGCCGGCATGGCGCGCCTCATCCTCGACGAAGAGCAGATCCATCCGGCGGTGCGCGAGCGCGTCGCGATGTACCACCGCCGCACCGTCGACGAGGTGCGCGAAGCCGCCGCCCGCCACGCGGTGCTGGTCGTCGGCATGGCCGTCAACCCCTGGCCGCGGCGCGCGCGGCGGCTGCTGGCGGCCGCGGGCATCGCGCACCACTACCTCGAGGTCGGCAGCTATCTGGGCCAGTGGCGGCGGCGCAGCGCGCTGAAGATGTGGACTGGGTGGCCGACCTTCCCGATGGTGTTCGTGAAGGGCACGCTGGTCGGCGGCGCGCAGGACCTGGAGCGGCTGCTGAAGAGTGGCGAGCTGCAGCGCATGCTCGCCTGAGCGCGCCGGGCAGCCGTTCGAACGGCCCGCAGCGCCATTCGTCCGCAGCGTGCCGGCCAGGGTGGCGGGCGGTCGCGACAATGGGCGGCATGACGCTTCGATGTGCCACGCCGGGCGGTTCAGTGGTGCCGCCGGCCGGTGCCGGCGAAGCCGCGCTGCGCGGCAGGCCCGCGACGGCGCGTGGCCCAGGGCCCCGCGTGCCGGTCCGGCTGCCGCGCCTGGGCGCGCTCGTCGCGGCGTTCGTCGGCTGTCTCGTGGGGGAGCCGGCGGCGGCGCAGTCGAGTGCGGGTCCGGCGGTGCTGCGACCCTGCCGGCTGCCGGGGGTGGAGCACGAGGCGGCGTGTGGCATGGTCCGCCGTCCGCTCGACCCTGCGGCGCCGCAGGGGCGGCAGATCGACGTGCACTTCGCCGTGCTGCCGGCGCTGGCGCGGCACAAGCACCCCGACCCGGTGTTCGTGTTCGCCGGCGGGCCGGGGCAGTCGGCGATCGAGCTCGCGGGCAGTTGGGCGCGCCTGCTGGCGCGCGTGGCCAACCGGCGCGACATCGTGCTGGTGGACCAGCGGGGCACGGGGCGCAGCGCGAGGCTGGCTTGCCCGGAGATCGCGCCGGCCGCGCCGATCGGGCCGCTGTTGACGACCGAGGCGCAGCGCCGCCGGCTGGAGGCGTGTCGCGAGGCGCTGGTGCGGTTGCCGCACGGCGATCTGCGGCACTACACGACCTGGGTGGCGATGGGCGACGTCGAAGCCGTGCGGGTGGCCCTGGGGGCGCCGCAGGTGAACCTCGTCGGCGGCTCGTACGGCACACGCGCCGCCCTCGAGTACCGGCGGCAGTTCCCGCAGGCCGTTCGTCGCCTCGTCATCGACGGCGTCGCGCCGCCTGACATGGCGTTGCCCGAAGCCTTCGGGCCGGACAACGAAGCGGCGCTCGAGCAGGTGTTCGCGGCTTGCGCAGCCGACAGGGCGGGGTGCGGCGTGCGGTTCGCGCGTTTGCGCGCCGACTGGCATTCGCTGCTGGCATCTCTGCCGCGCGAGGTGGAGGTCGCGCATCCGCTGACCGGGCGGACGGAGCGCTTCACGCTGACCCGCGAGATCGTGCTCGGTCTCGTGCGCGCGCCGCTCTACGCGCCGGCGCTGGCCTCGGCGTTGCCGCTGGCGCTGGCAGAGGCGGCCGAGGGCCGCGTTGCGGCGCTGTTCGGGTTGGCGAGCGCGATGCAGGGTGGCGGGCGGGCCGGGTCGCTGGCCGAAGGCATGCACTACGCAGTGGTGTGCGCAGAGGACCTGCCGCGCATGTCGGCCGCCGAGGCGCAGGGCGCCGGGGCGCCGGTCTTCGGCAGCACCTTCGCCGAGCACTACCGGCGCGTTTGCGCCGACTGGCCGCGCGGCGAGGTGCCCGCCGCCTTCTACATCGTGCCCGAAGCAGCGCCACCCACGCTGGTGCTGTCGGGTGGCGCCGACCCCGTGACGCCGCCGCGCCACGGCGCGCGCGTGGCGCGCGCCCTCGGCGCGAAGGCGCGCCATGTCGTCGTGCCCGGGGCCGGGCACGGGGTGATGGCGCTGCCGTGCATGCGCGACGTTCTGTTCCGCTTCGTCGACGCGGCGGACGAAGAAGCGGCGCTGCAGGTCCAGGCCGACTGTGCCGCGGCGCTGCCGCGGCCGCCGGCCTTCATGCCGCTCGCGCCACGCACCTCGGACGGCGCGGCGGGAGGCGGGCGGTGATCCGCGTTGCACACCTGCACAAGCGGTTCGCCAGCGGCCGCGGGCGCCGCGCGCGCGAGATCGTGGCGGTGGCCGGCGTGGACTTCAGCGCGGCCGATGGCGCCATCACGGCATTGCTCGGCCCGAACGGCGCGGGCAAGACGACGACCCTGCGTGTCGCCGCGGGGCTGCTCGAAGCGGACAGCGGCAGCGTCACCGTCGACGGCATCGACGTGGCGCGCAGGCCGCGCGCCGCACTGGCGCGGCTGGGCGTGCTGAGCGACGCCCGCGGCTTGTACCCGCGGCTGACGGCGCGCGAGAACATCGTCTACTACGGCCGGCTGCACGGCCTGGGCAGCGACGAGGCCGCGGCGCGCGCCGAGGATCTGGCCCGGCTGCTCGAGATGGTGCCGCTGCTCGACCGGCGCACCGAAGGTTTCAGCCAGGGCGAGCGCATGAAGACCGCGCTCGCGCGCGCGCTCGTGCACGACCCGCCGAACATCGTGCTCGACGAGCCGACCAACGGCCTGGACGTGCTGGCCACGCGCTCGCTGCGCGAGGCGCTGCTGCGCCTGCGTGCCGGCACCGGCGAGGGAGGCGCCGGCAAGTGCATCGTGTTCTCGACGCACATCATGCAGGAGGTGCAGCGGCTGGCGGACCGCGTGGTGCTCGTGGCGCACGGCCGCAAGGTGGCCGAGGGCACGGTCGACGAGCTGTGCGCGCTGGCCGGCGAGGGCCACTTCGAGGACGCGTTCGTCAAGCTCGCGTTCACCGCGGCCGAGCGCGATGCGGGGCTGGGAGCGGCGAAGGCGGCAGGGGCGGCGACGGGGGTGTCGCGATGAGGGCCGCAGGCGAGCGGCAGCCCGCCGCGCCGGCCGGCGGGGGCCCGGGCGCCGTGGCGGCGCGGGCGGGGCGCGCGGCTCGCGCGCGGGAGGTGGCGGGCGCCCTGGCCGCCGCGTGGATCGTCTATGCCAAGGAGCTCGTCGACGCGCTGCGCGACCGGCGCACGCTGCTGACGGTGCTGCTGAGCTCGGTGGCGGTGGGGCCGCTCGTGCTCGTGCTCGTCTCGACGCTGGTCGGCGGCATCGAGCGGCGGGCCGAGGCGCGCAGCGTCGTCGTGCATGGCCTGGCGCACGCGCCGACCCTGGCCAACTACCTGGCACGGCAGACCTACACGGTGCGCGAGGCACCGCCGGACTACGAGGAGCAGCTGCGCAAGAGCCGGCTGGGCGAGCCGGTGCTCGTCGTGCCGCAGGACTTCGAGGCAGCGCTGCGGGCGGGCGAGGCGCCGCTGCTGGAGGTGGTGAGTGCTGCGTCGAACCAGCGGGCGAGCTCCGGCGCGGGCACGCTGGTGCGGCTGCTGCGCGGCTTCAACCAGGAACAGGCCACCCTGCGTCTGGCGGTGCGCGGCGTGGCCCCGGCACTGCTCGAGGCGGTGCGCGTGGAGGAGCGTGATCTGTCGACGGCGGCGACGCGCGCCGCGCAGCTGGCGACGATGGTGCCGTTCTTCGTGCTGATGGCGGTGCTGTACGGCGCGCTGAACGCGGCGCTGGACACCACCGCCGGCGAGCGTGAGCGCGGCTCGCTCGAGCCGCTGCTGATGGCGCCGGTGCCGCGCGTGGCGCTGGTGCTCGGCAAGTGGGGCGCGGTGGCCAGCGTGGCGATGCTGATCGCCGTGTTGTCATGCGCGAGCTTCCTGCCGGGGCAGTGGCTGCTGCGCAGCGAGGTGCTGGCGGCGATGTTCCGCTTCGGCGTGCGCGAGGCGGCGTGGTTCGTGGCGCTGCTGCTGCCGCTGGCCGGCGCGTTGTCGGCGTTGCTGATGGCGCTGGCCATCCGCTGCAAGAGCTTCAAGGAGGCACAGGCCAACACCACCGTGGTGCTGCTCGTCGTCTCGCTGCTGCCGCTGGTGACGGTGTTCAACCAGGAAGGCGAGCAGCCGTGGCACCTGTGGCTGCCGGCGCTGGCGCAGGCGACGCTGATGGGCCGGGTGCTGAAGGGCGAGGCGCTGCCGTGGATGGATCTGGCGGTGCCGGTGTTCGTGGCCTTGGGCGTGACAGTGCTGTCGCTCTTCTACGTGGCGCGGCTGCTCAGGCGGGCGGCGCTGAAGTAGGGAGTGAGCCGGGCCCGGAGGGGGGGGCGTGGCAGAAACGAGACACCCGCGGCGGGCGCGGGTGTCGGGTTCCGATCAGATCGGAGGGATCGGCGCGCTTCGGCGCCGCTCAGCTCACCAGCCGCCGGTGCGAGGCAGGCCGAGAAGTTCGCAGATGGCGTCCCACATGTGGTCTCTCCGTGCAATCGCGCCCGAAGGAGGGGCGCTTGCGGACCAGTGTGCGAGAACGCCTTGGCGCCGCCCAGCTACAAAGGTTTGTAGGTGACGGCGGGCATGCGTGGTGGCAGGCCGGCGCCGGGCCGGGCGGCCGTCAGATGAGCCGCATCTTCAGCGCCTTCAGCACCGCCTGGTGCTTGGACGAGGCGCCGACCTTGCGGAAGATGTTGCGCAGGTGGAAGTTCACAGTGCCTTCGCTGACGCCGAGGATGGCGCCGACGGCCCAGGCGGTCTTGCCTTCCATCGTCCAGCGCAGGATCTCGACCTCGCGCCGCGTCAGCTCGGGCCGCTCGCCGGTTTCGCCGTCGGGCGCGAGCAGGCGGCTTGCCGCGTCCTGGGCGTGCACGGCGAGCAGCTGCAGGTCGGCCATCAGGCGGCTGAGCTCCTGCTCCTCGTGCGGTAGCGAGATGTCGCGGTCGACGCCGAGCAGGAAGTGGCGGAAGTCGGGCAGGTGCAGCGCGACGGCGACGCCGGTCTTGTAGCCGAACGCGGCCTGCGTCTCCCACAGGTCGCCCGCGCCGGCGGTGGCGTACAGGCTCTGGTCGTAGATGAAGGGCACCGAGAGGGCCTTCAGCCGGCGGTTCACCGGGTCGCGGGCCGAAGCCGAGGGGTCGCGCGAGGCCTCCAGGTACGACTCGGGGGTGTTGCCCACCGAGATGAACGTGGGCCGCTCGCCGGGGCCGGGCGGGTCGAGGACGAGCACGGCGTTGACATGCGGGAAGTCCATCTGCTCCGCGAAGCGGACGAGCCGGGACTCGAAGGTGGCCAGGTCGGGTGCCTGGCTGACTTCGTAATAGCTCTCGAGCCGCATGAGGAGTAGTACCGCCGACCTACAAGAGTTGTGAGCTTGTCGGGCCCCGCGATGGTGGCGAACACTGGTGCGGCCGGTTGTCCACAACCTACACCATCAAGGAGGTCCCGTGACGATACCCGCTTGGCAGCTCATCACGTGGAAGCCCGTGCTTACCACTTTGCCGGAATTCCGGCGTGCCGTGACGCGCATGCGCCCGCTGGGCGATGTGGCGGCCGAGGCCGCGCGCGACGGCCTGCGCCAGGGCCAGGCGCTCTGGGCGGCCGAACACGACGGCTACCCGCTCGGCCTGGCCTGGGACTGGGCCGAGTTGCGTGCCGACGTGGTCGCCCTGCGCGACCCGATGAACGTGCTGTCGAACGTCCATCTCGTCGATGACGAAGGCACGCCGCTGGACGACGCGGCGCGCATCGTGCATCTCAACTCGGCCGTGCACGAACTGGACTGGCAGGCGCATGTCCGGCGCGGTGCGGCGGGAAGGGCGCAGGCGCTGGCGGCCTGAACGCGGCCGGCGCCGCACGCGAACGCAAGCCGGCGGGCGACCGACCCGCTCCGGCGGCGGCGTCGTTGGGAGCGGGCCCGCCCGGTGGGGCGGGCCCGCCGCGGCGCAGGTGGCGGCGCAAGGCGCCGACGGCGTGCATCAGGCGGTCGGGCGGGTGGCGGCCTCCAGGCGGCGCAGCCAGCGCACGGCGTGCATGCGCTCGGCGCCGCACATCTCGGCGCTGGGCTGCAACGAGGCGCAGACGGCCGGGCGCTCGGCGCGGCCGAAGAGCCGGCACCGCGCATCCGGGTCGAGCTGCGCACAGCGCACCCCGGCCGGCTTGCCCTCGGGCATGCCGGGGATCGGCGTCGAGATGGACGGCGCGATGCAGCAGGCGGCGCAGTGCGGGCGGCAGTCCATGCCGGATGCTATCGGCGCCATCGACACGATCGAAGCGGCGACGACGGCGTCCGGCGCAGAATGGTGGGCGCGAGAACGCGAACCATTCGCAATGGGAGTCTGTCTCGATGGCCAAGTCCACCGTCTTTGGCGTCATCCACCTCGGGGTCTCGTTCGCCATCGGCTTCGCGGTGACCGGAAGCGTCGCCATCGCCGGCGCGATCACGCTGATCGAGCCGGTCGCGAACACCGTCGCGCATTACTTCTTCGACCGGTGGTGGGCGCGTCGGTCGGCGAGGAACGGCGGGAGCGCGACAGGCGCGGGGGGCGGCGGGCCGGCGAGCCGGGCCTGGATGGGCAGCACTCCCGCCGGCGCAGGGGCAGGTCCCGCTCCCTAGAATCGCGGCCATGTCGGCCGCACGGCAACCACTCTGGCATCCGGAGACCTTCGACGTCATCGTCGTCGGTGGCGGCCACGCGGGCACCGAGGCGGCTCTTGCCGCGGCGCGCATGGGCTGCGCGACGCTGCTGCTGACGCACAACATCGAGACGCTCGGGCAGATGAGCTGCAACCCGAGCATCGGTGGCATCGGCAAGGGGCACCTCGTCAAGGAGATCGATGCGCTCGGCGGCGCGATGGCGGCGGCCACCGACGAGGCGGGCATCCAGTTCCGCATCCTCAACGGCAGCAAGGGCCCGGCGGTGCGCGCCACGCGTGCGCAGGCCGACCGCGTGCTCTACCGGGCGGCGATCCGGCGGCGGCTGGAGAACCAGCCGAACCTGAAGCTGTTCCAGCAGGCCGTCGACGACCTCGTGCTGGAGAGCGACCGCGTCGTCGGTGCGGTGACACAGATCGGCCTGGCCTTCCGCGCCCGCGCGGTGGTGCTGACGGCCGGCACCTTCCTCGACGGGCGCATCCACGTCGGCCTGCAGAACTACAGCGCCGGGCGGGCCGGCGATCCGCCGGCGGCGAGTCTCTCGGCGCGGTTGAAGGAGCTGAAGCTGCCGCAGGGGCGGCTGAAGACCGGCACGCCGCCGCGCATCGACGGGCGCTCGATCGACTTCTCCCGCCTGGAGGTTCAGGCGGGCGACACCGATCCGATGCCGGTGTTCAGCTTCCTCGGCAGGCCGGAGCAGCACCCGCGGCAGCTGCCCTGCTGGATCACCCACACCAGCGAGCGCACGCACGAGATCATCCGCGCCGGTTTCGACCGCAGCCCGATGTTCACCGGGGTCATCGAAGGCGTCGGCCCGCGCTACTGCCCGAGCATCGAGGACAAGGTCAACCGCTTCGCCGACAAGGCGAGCCACCAGATCTTCCTCGAGCCCGAGGGACTGGAGACGCACGAGATCTACCCGAACGGCATCTCGACGTCGCTGCCGTTCGACATCCAGATCGCCGCGGTCCGCTCGCTGCCGGGGCTCGAACAGGCGCACATCCTGCGCCCGGGCTACGCAATCGAATACGACTACTTCGACCCGCGCGAGCTGAAAGCAACGTTCGAGACGCGCGGCGTGCGCGGCCTTTTCTTCGCCGGCCAGATCAACGGCACCACCGGCTACGAGGAGGCAGCGGCCCAGGGGCTGTACGCCGGGGCGAACGCGGCGTTGCAGGTGCTGGGGCGCGAGCCGTGGACGCTGCGCCGCGACGAGGCCTATCTCGGGGTGCTCGTCGACGACCTCGTCACGAAGGGGGTCAGCGAGCCGTACCGCATGTTCACGAGCCGGGCCGAGTACCGGTTGCAGTTGCGCGAGGACAACGCCGACCTGCGGCTGACGGCGCTCGGCCGTCGGCTCGGCCTCGTCGACGACTTGCGCTTCGCGGCGTTCGAGCGCAAGCGCGGGCGCATCGAGCAGGAGCTGCAGCGCCTGCGCGCCACGTGGGTGCGGCCGGCCACGGTGCCGGCAGCCGATGCCGAGCGGTGGGTGGGCAAGGCGCTGGAGCATGAGTACAGCCTGGCGGAGCTGATGCGGCGGCCGGGGGTGGGCTACGACCACGTGGCCGGCCTGGCTCGGATTGCGGGCCACGATGTTTCACGTGAAACGCTGCGGGCCGAGTTGGGCGCGCGTGATGCCGACGCGGTGATCGAGCAGTGCGAGATCGCCATCAAGTACGCCGGCTACATCGACAAGCAGCGCGACGAGGTCGAACGCGCTGCGGCGCTGGAGGAACTGCCGCTGCCGGAAACGCTCGACTACGCGCAGGTGACCGCGCTGTCCCACGAGGTGCGGCAGAAGCTCGCGCGGCACCGGCCGGCGACGCTCGGCCAGGCGGCCCGCATCTCGGGCGTGACGCCGGCGGCGATCTCGCTGTTGCTCGTCCACCTCAAGAAGCGGCGGGTGGCCGGTGCGAGCCGCGCCGGCGACCGGGCCGCCGCCGTCGAGCCCGCTGGCGAAGACGCCGCGGATCGAGCCGCTTGAGTGGCAGGGGCGGTCGCTCCGCCGCAGTCGCCGAGCCAGATCCGCGCCAGGAGCTGGAGGCGCTTCGCGGGATCTGCGGGGCCCTCGGTGTCGCGCCTGGCCCGGATCAGCTCGCCAAGCTGCAGACCTACCTGGCGCTGCTCCGCCGCTGGAACGCGACCTACAACCTGACGGCCGTGCGCGACCCGGCCGACATCCTGGTGCAGCACGTCGCCGACTGTCTGGCGGCGGCGGTTGCCCTGGAGCGCAGCGCCGCCGCGCCGACGGGCGCACGGATCCTCGACGTCGGCAGCGGCGGGGGCCTGCCGGGCGTGCTGCTCGCGCTGCACCGCAGCGACTGGCAGGTCACGTGCGCCGACGCGGCCGCCAAGAAATCGGCCTTCGTGCGGCAGGTTGCCGGCCTCCTTCAGTTGCCGAACCTGGCCAGCCGGCATGTCCGCGTGGAAGCGCTGCGCGACGAGCCGTTCGACCTGGTGACGGCGCGAGCCTTCGCGAGCCTGGCCGACCTCGTCCGGCTCACGGACCATGCCCTCCGCCCCGGCGGCCAGTGGATGGCGATGAAGGGGCAGATGCCGACCGCCGAGATGGCCGCGCTCCCGCCCGAGATCGTGGTGTTCCACGTGGAACCGCTGAACGTGCCCGGCCTGAACGCCCGGCGTTGCCTGGTCTGGATGCGGCGCCGCAGCGACAGTCGAGAGGCCAGTGCACCGCTGGCCGGGCCCGCCGGGCGCGCCGGAGCCTGAGCGCCACGCTTTCTCGGCTAACCTCGCAACAACCCCTCCCGGCCGCCGCCGACCCCGCGCCCAGGGCGCGTCAAGGCCCCGCCCCTCGTTCAATGAGCAGACTGCGCATCTTCTGCGTCGCCAACCAGAAAGGTGGCGTCGGCAAGACCACCACCACGGTCAACCTCGCTGCCGGCCTGGCCCAGGTCGGGCAGCGCGTGCTCGCCGTCGATCTCGATCCGCAGGGTAATGCGACGATGGGCTCGGGTATCGACAAACGTGCACTGGGCACCAGCGTCTACGACGTGCTGCTCGAGTCCGCCGCCATCCCCGAAGCCCGGCAACGCAGCGACAAGGGCGGATACGACGTGCTCGGCGCCAACCGCGAGCTGGCCGGCGCCGAGGTCGAGCTCGTGAACCAGGAGCGCCGCGAGCGGCGGCTGAAGAAGGCGCTGCTGGCGGTTCGCGACGACTACGACTTCGTGCTCATCGACTGCCCGCCCAGCCTGAGCCTCCTGACCTTGAACGGCCTCGTCGCCGCCCAGGGCGTCATCGTGCCGATGCAGTGCGAGTACTTCGCGCTGGAGGGCCTGTCGGACCTCGTCAACACGATCAAGCAGGTGCATGCCAACCTGAACCCCGACCTGCAGCTCATCGGGCTGCTGCGGGTGATGTTCGACCCCCGCATCACCCTGCAGCAGCAGGTGAGCGACCAGCTCAAGGCGCACTTCGGCGAGAAGGTGTTCGACAGCGTGATCCCGCGCAACGTGCGGCTCGCCGAGGCGCCGAGCTATGGCCAGCCCGGTGTCGTCTTCGACCCGGCGTCACGCGGCGCGCAGGCCTTCGTCGAGTTCGCGCAGGAGATGGTCAAGCGTGTCGGCTGACGCGGCGACCGAGAATGAGCAGACGCCGGCGCGTTTCCTCGGCGAGCACGACCGCGTCTGGCTCTCGCGCATCGAGGACGCCGGACTGAACGCCAGCGCGCCGCCGCAGCAGCTGTGGCTGGATGGGTGGCTCGTCCGCACGAACCCCGGCAAGGCCCAGCGAGCGCGCTGCATCAACGCCGTGGCGCCCGGACGGCGCGAGGTCGCCGCCAAGCTTGCCGAGTGCGCCGCGCTCTACCGCGCGCGCGGCCTGCCGATGATCGTGCGCATCACCCCCTTCACGCAGCCGGCGGACCTCGAACCCCGGCTGGCCGCCGCCGGCTACCGCTACCACGACGACACACGCGTCATGGTGCTGCCCGCCTTGAACGCTGCGACCCTGGACGCCGGCCGGCAGCTGCCCGGCTCCGCGCTGGACGAGGTTGCTGCCGACGACTTCGCCGAGGCCGTCGGCGCCCTGCGCGGCTCCTCTGCCGACGTTCGACGGGCGCACGCACAACGCCTGCGCGAGTCGCCGGTGCCGTACCGCGGGTTCGTGCTGCGCCGCGGGGGAGAGGTTGTTGCCTGTGGCCAGCTTGCCGTCGAAGGTGACCTCGTCGGCCTCTACGACGTGGTGACTGCCGCCACGCAGCGCCGCAACGGCTTGGGCACCTGGCTCTGCAAGCGGCTGCTCACTCTCGCCGCCGGCGAGCATTCATCGAGATCGGCGTACCTGCAGGTGGGCGCGGACAACGAGCCCGCCCGCCGCATCTACGCCGGCCTGGGCTTCGCCGACGGCTACAGCTACCACTACCGCATCGCCGCCCACTGAGCGCGAGCAGGGCGGGAAGCGCCTTCGATGCCCCTCGGGTCTAGAGCCCGAGCCCTTCGTCCACGCCCAGGTGCACGTTCATCGCCTGCACGGCCGCGCCGCTGGCGCCCTTGCCGAGGTTGTCCAGCCGCGCGATGGCGATGGCCTGGCCGTCGCCCGCGAAGACGAAGAGGTCGACGAAGTTCGTGCCGTTGCATGCCTGGACGTCGAAATACCCGCCTTCCAGCGTGTCCGGGTCCGACAGCGGCATGACGCGCACGAAGCGCTCGCCGGCGTAGCGCTTCTCGTAGGCGGCCTGCACGGCCGCGGCGGTGGTGCCGAGCGCCGCCAGTGGCAACGGCACGAAGACCGCGAGCCCCTGGTAGAAGTTGCTGACGATGGGCATGAACACCGGCTTCGTCGTGAGCCCGGTGTGCGCCATCATCTCCGGCAAGTGCTTGTGCGCGAGCTTCAGGCCGTAGGGCCTGGGCGCCCCCAGCACCGGGTTGCCACGTCCTGCGGCGAGCGCCGCCGCCATCGCCGGCGCCGCGGCTTGGTACTCGTCGATCATCTTCCTGCCGCCGCCCGAGTAGCCGGTGATCGACGTGGCGGTCGCCGTCCAGCCCGGCGGCACGAGCCCGGCCTGAACCAGCGGCCGCAGCAGCAGGATGAAGGCACTGGCGTGGCAGCCCGGATTGGCGATGCGCTTGGAGGCGCGGATGGCCTCGCGTTGCCCGGGCGCGAGCTCGGGCAGCCCGAACACCCAGCCAGGCGCCGTGCGGTGCGCGGTGCTGGCGTCGATGAGGCAGGTGCGCGGGTTCGTGACCATCGCCGCCGCCTCGCGCGCAGCGGCGTCCGGCAGGCACAGGAACGCCACGTCGGCGGCGTTCAGCAGCCGCGCGCGCTCGGCCGGGTCCTTGCGCCGATCGCTGTCGATGCGCAGCACCTCGATATCGCCGCGCCCGGCGAGGACTTCGTGGATGCGCAGGCCGGTCGTGCCCTCGTGGCCGTCGACAAAGACCTTCTGGCGCATGGCAGCACTCCCCGGCAGGACGGTGGACGACGAAAGCGGACAGGCGGCAAGCATACGGCAGGCCCGCCGGGGACGTGCCGCTCGGCGCCCGCGCCGTCTGCCGCGGGTCGCCGGGCCCGTCGGACACAATCCGCCGCCATGGTGACGAAGAAACCCAAGGGCCTCGGGCTCGGCCTGGAGGCCCTGCTCGGCCCCAAGGTGAGCGAAGCCCCGCCGGCGCCCGGCGCGCCGACCGAACTGCTGCTCGCACAGCTGCGCCCGGGCAAGTACCAGCCGCGCACGCGCATGGACGAGGGCTCGCTCTACGAGCTCGCCGAGAGCATCAAGAGCCAGGGGGTGATGCAGCCCGTGCTGGTGCGCCCGGTCGGCACCGCCGACCCCGACGCCGAGGTGAACGGCGCTCGCTACGAGATCATTGCCGGCGAGCGCCGCGTGCGCGCTGCGGCGCTCGCCGGCCTCGCCAGCGTGCCGGTGCTGGTGCGCGCCGTGCCCGACGAGGCGGCGGCGGTGATGGCACTGATCGAGAACATCCAGCGCGAGGACCTGAACCCGCTGGAGGAGGCGCAGGGCCTGCAGCGCCTCATCGGCGAGTTCAAGCTCACGCACGAACAGGCGGCGCAGGCGGTCGGGCGCTCGCGCAGCGCGGCGAGCAACCTGCTGCGCCTGCTGCACCTGGCCGAACCGGTGCAGAACGCGCTGCTGGCCGGCGACCTGGACATGGGCCACGCGCGGGCGCTGCTTGCGCTGCCGGCGGCGCAGCAGGTGATGGCCGGCCAGGAGATCGTCGCCCGCAAGCTCAGCGTGCGGGACGCCGAACGCCTCGTGGCGCGCCAGCTGTCGCCGGCCGCCGCAGGCGCCGCGCCGGCGACCGCCGGCAAGGCACCGCCCAAGGCGCGCGACCTCGGCCGGCTCGAAGAGAAGCTCGCCGACCAGCTGGCTGCGCCGGTCGAGATCCGCCTGAAGCGGCGGGGCACCGGCCGGGCCGGCACGGCGCAAGGCGGCGAGATCGCGATCCGCTTCGGCTCGCTCGACGAGCTCAACGGCCTGCTCGACAAGCTCGGCGTCACCGAGCGCTAGCGTCCGGCCCGGCGGCAGTCCGGCGCGCGCGCCCATGTCCACCCACATCACGCTGCGCCAGTTCCGCTACTTCATCGCCGTGGCCGAGAGCGGCTCGGTGGCCGCCGCGTCGCGCATGCTCAACATCGCCCAGAGCGCGCTGACGAAGAGCATGCACGAGCTCGAGGACGAGCTCGGCGCGCGCCTGTTCGAGCGCAGCTCGCGCGGCATGCAGCTCACGCCGCGCGGCCACCGCTTCCTGGCCGGCGCGCGCAAGGTCATCGCCAGCGTCGCCGATGCCACGCGCGAGCGCGTCGCCGACGATGGCGCCGCCGGCCTCACCGGCGTGCTCGCCGTCGGCGTGACGAGCCTCGTGGCCGGCTACTACCTGAGCGAGCTGTTCAGCCGCTTCCGCCGCGCCTGCCCGCAGGTGCAGGTGTTCGTCACCGAGGACGCGCCGCGCTTCCTCGAGCACCTGCTGATCAACGGCGAGCTCGACGTGGCGATCATGCTGAGCAACGCACTGTCGGAGCCGCAGGCCCTGGTGGCCGAGACGCTGACGCGCAGCCCGAGTCGCGTGTGGCTCTCCGCCAATCACGCGCTCGTCGCGAAGGACGAGCTGACGCTCGTGGACTGCGCCGCGTGCGACCAGATCGTGCTCGAGGCCGATCGCATCGACGAGCTGATGGCCGCGGTGTGGGCGCGGCACCAGCTGAAGCCGCGCGTCATCCTGCGCACCGCGTCGCTGGAGGCCGTGCGCTCGCTTGTCGGCGCCGGCGCAGGCATCGCCGTGCTGCCCGACTTCCTCTACCGGCCCTGGACGCTGGACGCCGAGCACGTGGACGTGCGGCCGCTGCGCGACGCGTTGCCCACGGTCGATGTGGGCCTGGTGTGGCGGCGCGGCTCGGGGCTGAAGCCGGTGGCCGGCGAGTTCATCGAGCTCGCGCGCGAGAGCTCGCGCGTGCGCGCGCGCTGAGCGCGCGCCGGCAGGCCTTCACTGCGCCATCACCGCCGCGCAGTACGCATCCACCTCGTCCAGCCAGGCCTGCAGCGGCGGCGGGAACGTCTCGCCCTTGGCCAGCCTCCAGCGCCGGCGCGCCTGCCGGGCGGCGGTTCGCATCTGCCACGCCGACTCACGGGCGATGAGCGCGAGCTCGCTCAGGAGCGCGGGGTCCTCGGCTTCGTCGCCGAGCATGGCCAGCTGGCCCGGGGCGACGCCGGAGTCGGCGAGCGACCGGCGCTGCGCATCGCAGAGCTCGCCGATGAGCCGCACGGCGCGGCCGCGTGCCGGGTCGAGCGCCGTTCCGCCGGCCGGCGCAGCGGCGGCGTGCCAGCGCTGGAGCAGCTCGTCGGCACGGCGCAGGTCGCGCCGCGGATCGGCCGCCGGCGCCAAGCCAGGCGGCGGCTCGGCCAGCGGCCGCAACCAGCCGGTGACCACCTTCATGGCTTCGACATCGAAGCGTCGCGCGTTCATGCGCAGCGCCAGCGACAGGCGCAGCGCCGGCGCGCCCCCGGGCGAGGCGGTGAGCGACGAGACGACCTCGGTCAGCGAGAGCAGGCGCCCCCAGGGGCTCATCTCCGCCCCGAGGTTGCGCGGATAACCCGATCCGTCGAGCGCCTCGTGGTGCTCGAGCACCGCCTGCAGCAGCTCGCGCGGGTAGACGTGATGGCGCTCCATCACCATCACCGCCAGCAGCGGATGCGTGTACAGGGCCCGCCGCTGCTCGCGCTGCAGCGCCTCCGCCGGGCGGCCGAGCACGGAGTCCAGGTGCAGCATGCCCAGGTCGTGCAGCAGGCCGCCGGCGGCCAGCATGCGCGCGTCGAACCGCGCGCCGCCCAGGCGCAGAGCCAGCCACGCCGCGTACACCATGCTGCGCAGCGAGTGCTGCCACAGCACCGGCTGCACCTCGCTCATCACGGTGAGCTGGAACGCCACTGGCCGCGGCAGCGGCAGCAACGCCAGCTCGTCGAACAGCATGCCGGGGTCGCGCAGCTGCGCCGCCATGGCGGCGCAGAAGCGGTCGTCCGCACACAGCAGCTGCGCCTCCGCGCGCAGGCGCCGACCGTCGATGCTCGGCTCGCTGTCCAGGCATTCGTCCAACGGCGTGCGCAGCTGGTGCTGCGTCAGCCGTTCGTAGAGCCGGGCGTCGATCGCCACGCCCTTGTCGATGATCTTCAGCCCCTGCGTGTTGAAGATCGGGCTGCGCGCGACGACCGGTCTCTTCTCGCCGAGCTCGGTGACTGCGCGCGCGAAATGACGCTGATCAGCTATTTCTGCGACCATGCGGCTGATTCTGGTGACGAGAGGCGACGCAGCCTAGCGATGAACTAGGTGGGCGTGCGGCACAAGCGCACGCGGCCGCACGGCCGTGGCGCCGCGGGCGCTCTCCACTCCGCCGTTGCGGTGCGATCCCCTCTCGACGTCGACGAACTCGAACCAGTTCGGCCAGAACAGCGGCCGCCGGAAACCCACCACGCCGGGCTGCAGCAACGTCACCTGGACCGGATGCGTGCGCAGCTTGTACGGCATCCACGCCGCGGTCAGCCGCTTCGCTTCGAAAAAAGCCGCCTCGCGCTCCGGCCCGTCGGCCAGCGCCAGCAGCCGGCCGATGACCTCGTTCATGCGCGGCAGGTCGAAACGCGCCAGGTTGATGCCACCCTTGGCCGCACCGTCGTAGCGCTGCAGGCCCTGCAGGCCGTCCGGTGCGCTGGCGCGGCCCTGCACCGACCACATCATCAGCTTGCCGGCGCGCGCCGCCTTGTACTGCTCGGGCCAGGCGGCGGCGCGAAAGACGATGCGCAGGCCGATCGCCTCCATGTCGCGGCGCATCAGCTCGTCGAAGCGGCGTGTCTGCTGCGTCGGCTGCGTCGCCATCTCCAGCACGAGCGGCCGTCCGTCGGGCTGCTCGCGCCAGCCATCGCCATCGCGGTCGAGGTAGCCGAAGAGGTGCAGCAGCGCCCGTGCGCGCGCCGGGTTGTGGTCGCTCATCTCGCTCTTGTAGGCCGGGTCGTAGCCGCTCAGGTGCACGGCCACCGGCGACTGCGCCGGCACCGCGGCGCCGTGCCGCAGCAGGTCGACCTCGCGCCGCACGTCGATCGCCAGGCCGATGGCGCGCCGCAACGCCACCTGAGCCGGTGCGTAGCCACCGACGAGCGGATGCTCCATGTTGAACATCGTGTAATACGTGGCCGGCATGACGACGCTCTCCACCGTGATGCCCCGGCGCGCCAGGTGCGGCGCGAGCCGGCCACCGGGCATCGCCACTTCGAGGAACTCGGGGGGCAGCGCGACGACATCGGTCTCGCCGGTGAGGAACGCGAGCCAGGACGGCTGCACCTCGTCGATGACGGCGATCTCGACGCGGTCGACCATCGGCAAGCGTCGTCCGCGCAGGCGCGCCAGGATCGCCTGGCCCGCGGCGTCATCGGCGGCGGGCTCGGCGGCGTAGCGCACATCGCGGTAGCCGGGGTTGCGCTCGAGCACGATGCGCGAGGCGCGCCGCCACTCGGCCAGCCGGAACGGCCCGGTGCCCACCGCATGCTCAGCCGACAGCTCGCCCGTGGCTTCGATGACCTCGCGCGCGACAGCCGCGGACGAGGCCTCGGCCAGCACCTGCGGGAAACGCGGCCGCCCGGCGTCGAGCACGAACTGCAGCGTGTAGCGGTCGACGACGCGCATGCCCGGGAGCGGCCGGTCGTAGTCGAAGGCCCGCTGGTGCCGCACCGCTTCGCGGCGCCGTTCCGCCAGGCCGCTGATCGCCGCCTGTTCGAGCGAGCTCCACGAAGGGCTCCTCGTCGCCGGGTCGGCGATGCGCATCAGCGAGTAGTGGTAGTCGGCTGCGGTGAGCTCGCGCGGCCTGCCGGCGAAGGCGTGATGGCCGGTGAAGAAGGTGCCGGGGCGCACGCGCACGGTCCACGTGCGGTGGTCGGGGCTGCCTTCGGGCAGCGCGGCGGCCGTGCGTGGCACGAGCTTCACCGGGCGCGCCAGCGGGTCGTAGCCGAGCAGGGGCTCGAAGATGTGGCTGAGCACGAGGAACGACGGCACGTCGCCGACGCGCGCGGGGTCGAAGCCCGTCTCGCTGGGGCTGGCCAGCCGCAGCACCTTGGGCGCGTCCGCGGCAACGGGCCCGGCCACCGCCGCCGCGCCGGCCGCAGCGACCGCGACCGTGCCAAGACGCAGCACGCGCGACAGGAAGGGTGGCGGGACGAGCCGCCGCCACGGCGTGAGGCCGGGCGACAGCACGAGGCGGGGGGCCATGCCGCGCATCATGCCGGGCGAGCCGCCGGCGCGCGAGGGCCGTGCAGGCGGCACCGCCGCCGCCCGCCGACCCGCCGTGGCCGCCGCTACAGCCTCACCATCACGTGCCGCGGCACCGTGTAGTCCTCCAGCGCGTACAGGCTCATGTCCTTGCCGTAGCCGCTGGACTTCAGGCCGCCGTGCGGCATCTCGTTGACGAGCATGAAGTGCGTGTTGATCCAGGTACAGCCGTACTGCAGCCTCTTCGCCACCTTCATGGCGCGGCCCACGTCCTGCGTCCACACGCTCGAGGCGAGGCCGTAGTCGCTGTCGTTGGCCCAGGCGACGGCCTGGTCAACGTCGTTGAAGCGCGTGACGCTGACCACCGGCCCGAAGACCTCGCGCTTGACGATCTCGTCTTCCTGCCGCGCGCCGGCGATCACCGTCGGCTCGTAGAAGAAGCCGCCGCCGGCCGGGCCGCCGAAGGCCTTGCCGCCGGTGGTGATCTCCATGTGCCCGGCCATCTGCGCGCGCTCGACGAAACTGGCCACGCGGTTGCGCTGGCGGTCGCTGATCAGCGGGCCGATCTCGACGTCGGGCTCGTCCTGCGTGCCGACCTTGATGCCCTTGACCGAGCTGGTGAGGTCGGCGACGAGCTTGTCGTACACCTTGCCGCCGGCATACACGCGACAGGCGGCGGTGCAGTCCTGCCCGGCGTTGTAGTAGCCGAAGACGCGCAGGCCCTCGACCACCGCGGCGAGGTCGGCGTCGTCGAAGACGATCACCGGCGCCTTGCCGCCGAGCTCGAGGTGCGTGCGCTTGAGCGTGCCGCTGGCGGCCTGCAGGATCTTGCGGCCGGTGGAGACGTCGCCGGTGAGGCTCACCATCGCCACCTTCGGATGTTCGACGAGCGGCTGCCCCACCGTGCCGCCGCGACCGCAGACGACGTTGAGCACGCCCTTGGGGAAGAGGTCGGCCGCCACCTGCGCCAGCAGCAGCGTCGTGAGCGGCGTCTGCTCGCTCGGCTTGATGACCACCGTGTTGCCGGCGGCCAGCGCCGGCGCCGTCTTCCACGCCGCCATCATCAGCGGGTAGTTCCACGGCGCGATCGAGCCGACGACGCCCACCGGGTCGCGGCGGATCATGCTCGTGTGGCCGGCCAGGTACTCGCCGGCCAGCGGCCCGTGCAGCGTGCGCGCCGCGCCGGCGAAGAAGCGGAAGCAGTCGGCCACGGCCGGGATCTCGTCGCCGAGCGCGCGGGCGTAGGGCTTGCCGCAGTTCAGCGACTCCAGCCGCGCGAACTCCTCGCCGCGCGCCTCGATCGCGTCGGCGAGCTTCAGCAGCAGCCGCGCGCGCTCCATCGGCGTCGTCTCGCTCCAGCTCTCGAAGGCGCGGTGCGCGGCCGACACGGCCTTGTGCAGCTGGTCGCTGCTTGCTTCGGGCACGTTCGCCAGCAGCGCGCCGGTGGCCGGGTTGAGCACACGCTCGACCTCGCCTTCGCCGGGAACGAAGGCGCCGTCGATGAAGAGCTGGGTCGGGAGAGGGGGCGTCGGCGTCTGCGTCATGGTGGTCTCCATCGATGGCGATGTAGCGGGTCGGATCAGCGGTGCCCCGGCTCGTCGGCGCGGGTGAACCAGTAGGCAAGCAGGATCGGGATGAAGGTGAGCGCGATGATCGCCACCGCCACCACGTTGGTCACCGGCCGCTGGCGCGGGCGGATCAGCTCCTGCAGCATCCAGATCGGCAGCGTCGTCTGCTGCCCGGCGGTGAAGGTGGTGACGATGACCTCGTCGAAGCTGAGCGCGAACGCGAGCAGCGCGCCGGCCAGCAGCGCCGAGCCGAGCTGCGGCAGGATCACGTGGCGCAGCGTCTGGAAGCCGTCCGCGCCGAGGTCCATGCTGGCCTCGACGAGGTTGGGGTTCAGGCGCCGCAGGCGCGCCACGGCGTTGTTGAACACCACCACCACGCAGAAGGTGGCGTGGCCGATGACGATGGTCCAGAACGAGAACGGGATCTCGAGCGTGTGGTAGGCGCTGCGCAGCGCGATGCCGGTGATGATGCCCGGCAGCGCGATCGGCAGGATGAGCAGCAGCGAGATGGCGTCGCGGCCGAAGAAGCGCGCGCGCGCCAGCGCGCCGGCAGCAAGCGTGCCGAGCACGATGGCGATGGCCGTGCTCCACGAGGCCACCTGCACCGACAGCTTGATCGCCGCCCAGACGTCTTCGCGTTCCCAGGCCACCGCGAACCACTGCGTCGTCAGCGCCGGCGGCGGGAAGACGTAGCTCTTGTCCTCGGCGCTGAAGGCGTAGAGGATGATCAGCGCCAGCGGCACGTGCAGGAACAGCACGGCGAGCGCGGCAGCAGCCTTCAGCGCGAGGCTAGAGCGCATCGAACGCCCCCTGCCGCTTGGCCAGCCAGAGGTAGATGCCGACGACGGCGATCGGCACGAGCGAGAAGGCGGCGGCGAACGGGATGTTGCCGGCCACGCCCTGCTGGCGATAGACGATCTGCCCGATGTACAGCGTGCTGTCGCCGATGACCTGCGGGATGATGTAGTCGCCGAGCGTCAGCGAGAAGGTGAAGATCGAGCCGGCGGCGATGCCCGGCATGGCCAGCGGCAGGATCACGCGCCTGAGCGTCGTGCGCGGCCCGGCGCCGAGGTCGGCGCTGGCCTCGAGCGTGGAAGGCGGGATGCGTTCGATCGCCGCCATCACCGGCAGGATCATGAACGGCAGCCACATGTAGACGAAGACGATGAAGGTGCCGAGCGTCGAGAAGCTGAGCGACGGCCCGCCGACCAGCGGCGCGGAGAGCACGACGTCGAGCAGCCACGCGAGGTGCAGCCGCTCGGCCGCCCACGAGACGGCGCCTTCGCGCGCCAGCAGCAGCTTCCACGCGTACAGGCGAACGAGGTAGCTGCTCCACAGCGGCAGCATCACGGCGATGTAGAGCATCGCCTTCGTCCAGCCGCGGGCGTGCCGCGCCATGAAGTAGGCAAGCGGGAAGGCGAGCACGACGCAGGCAAGCGTCACGGCCACCGCCATGCCGACGGTGCGGCGCACGGCGTCGAGGTTGGCCGGGTCGAGCAGCGCGACGAAGTTCGACACGCCGACCTCGCGCACCACCTGCCCGGTGAAGTCGTCGAGGCGGAAGAAGGCGTTGGCCAGCAGCGCGAACAGGCTGCCGAGGTAGACGACACCGAACCACAGCAGCGGTGGCGCCAGCAGCGCGAGCAGCAGCAGGCCGCGCCGCGTGTAAAGCAGCGTAGAGAGCGTGCGCAGCGGGCCGTTGGCCGGCGGCGGCATCGCGACGGTGGTGTCCATCGGGGCGCTGCGGCGTGCGGGGCGTGGCGCGGCCGCCTAGGCGAGCGCGTGCATCGCGGCACTGTCCCAGTGCAGGTGCACGGCCTCGCCGAGGCGAGGCGCCGCGCCCCGGCCCTGGCCGGCGGCGAACGAGGGCAGGTCGGCCTGCAGCCGCGTGGGCCGTGTGGCCGGGACCCCGGGCGCTTCCGGTGCGAGGTCGACCTTCACGCGCGTGAAGGCGCCGAAGTACTGCACCTCGGCCACCGTGCCGGCGGCGCGCGCGCCGGCGGTGCCGCCGAGCGTGATGCGCTCCGGCCGCAGCATCGCCTGCGCGTGGCCCGTGAGCGCGCGCGCCGCATCGCCCTCCAGCACGTTGGCGGCGCCGACGAAGTGCGCGACGAAGCGCGTGGCCGGCGCGTCGTACACCGCCTGCGGCGTGCCCACCTGCTCCAGCCGACCGGCGTTGAAGATGCCGATGCGGTCGCTCATCGACAGCGCCTCGTGCTGGTCGTGCGTGATGAAGAGGAAGGTGATGCCCAGGCGCCGCTGCAGCGCCTTCAGCTCGCTTTGCATCTGCTCGCGCAGCTTGAGGTCGAGCGCGCCGAGAGGTTCATCGAGCAGCAGCACCTGCGGCTCGGAGATGAGGGCGCGCGCCAGGGCGACGCGCTGGCGCTGGCCGCCGGAGAGTTGCCCGGGGCGGCGGTCGCCGACGCCGGGCAGCTGCACCAGCGCCAGCAGGTCGTCGGCGCGCACGTGGCGCTCGGCCTTGGCCACCTTGCGCACCATCAGCGGGTAGGCGACGTTGTCGCGAATCGACATGTGCGGGAACAGCGCGTAGTCCTGGAACACGGTGTTCACCGCCCGGGCGTACGGGGGCGTGCGCGTCACGTCGGCGCCACCGATGAGCACGCGGCCGGCCGTGGGCAGCGTGAAGCCGCCGATCATGCGCAGCACCGTCGTCTTGCCCGAGCCCGACGGCCCCAGCAGCGTGAAGAACTCGCCGGCCTCGATGGCGAGGTCAACGGCATCCACGGCGCGCACCGCGCCCGCGCCGTGGCCGAAGGTGCAGGAGACGCCGTCGAGCGTGACGGCCGCGGTCATGCGCGGCTCAGCGCCCGCCGAGCACCGCGATGTAGTCGGTGACCCAGCGGTGGTACGGCACGCAGCCGGCGCTCTGGCTCTTGCATTGCGTGACGGGCGTGCGCCAGAAGCTGATCTTCTCGAAGTCGTTGTAGCCCTGGCGTGCGCAGCCGTCGTCGCCGAGCAGCTTGTTGCCCTTGCAGGCGGCCGGCACGGCCGGCACGCTGCCGAACCACGCCGACAGGTCGCCCTGCAGCTTCGGGTTCAGCGAGTGCTCGAGCCACATGTAGGCGCAGTTCGGGTTCTTCGCGTCGACGTGCATCATCGTCGTGTCGGCCCAGCCGGTGGCGCCTTCCACCGGCACGACGGTGGCGACGGGCGCCTTCTTGCTCTTCAGGATGTTGGCCTGGAACTGCCACGAGCCGGAGGCGACGACGCCCTCGTTGGTGAAGTCGTCGATCTGCACGAACGCGTCGTGCCAGTACTTGCCGACGATCTTGCGCTGGCCGCGCAGCAGGTTGAGCGCCTCCTTGTACTGCGCCTCGGTCAGCTCGTACGGGTCCTTGATGCCCAGCTCCTTCTTGTGGTGCATCAGGTACAGCGCCGCGTCGGCGATGTGGATCGGCCCGTCGAAGGCCTGCACGCGGCCCTTGTTGCTCTTGCCGTCGGGCAGGTTCATCTCCTCGAACACCACCTTCCAGCTGTTGGGCGGCTGGCTGCCGAAGACCTTGGTGTTGTACATGAGCACGTTCCAGCCCCACTGGTACGGCACGCCGTAGTGGGTGTTGTTCTCGAAGTGCCAAGGCGCCTTCTGCAGGCGCGGGTCCACGGTCTTGTAGCTGGGGATCAGGCCGACGTTGATCGGCTGCACCTTCTTGCCGCGGATGAGGCGCGTGCTCGCGTCGCCGCTGGCGGTGACGAGGTCGAAGCCGCCCTCGTTCATCAGCGCCACCATCTCGTCGCTCGTGCCGGCGGTCTTCACGTTGACCTTGCAGCCGGTCTTCTTCTCGAAATCGGTCACCCAGTCGAAGTTCTTGTCGGTGGCGCCGCGCTCGATGTACCCGGGCCAGGCGACGATGTCGACGCGCCCTTCGCCCTTGCCGAGCTTCTGCAGGGCGCCCTTCTGGGCGACGACGGCGGTGTGTGAAACCAGTGCCGCGGCGGCGACGGCCGCGAGCGCGAAGGTGCGGGTGAAGGTCATGAGGGTCCTCCTGGGGCCTTGGCGGCAGGGTCCGGGCGGCCGCCCGGAAGCGGCGCGGACGATAGATTCCGGCCTGGCGATCGCCAAATGCAATCCTGCGGCGCCAGCCTATCTACAAACGAGATAGGCAGGGTGAACCCTGGTGTGCCGTGGGGCCGCCGGGCAGCGCCAAGCTGCCGGGCCGCCCCGTGGCCGCCATTCCGGGCAGCATGCACGCTCAGCTGGCGGCAGCGGCCCTCGCGTGCTTGCCCCAGGCCATCCAGCCCAGCGCAGCGCCGACGAGCAACAGCGGCAGCAGCGAGCCGGCATTCAGCCAGGCCCAGCCCTGCGTGGTGACGAGTGCGCCGGAGGCGAAGCTGGTCAGCGCCATCGTCGCGAACACGCACATGTCCATGGCCCCCTGGGCCTTGTTCTTCTCTTCGGGGCGATAGGCGCCGGTGAACAGCGTCGTCGCGCCGGTGAAGAGGAAGTTCCAGCCGACCCCCAGTGCCGTCAGCGCGACCAGGAACTGCATCAGGTCCACGCCCGACAGCGCGACGAGCACGCACACGAGATTGAGGACCAGCCCCGCGACCATCACCGGCAGGGCGCCGAAGCGCTTGATCAGGTGCCCGGTGAAGAACCCCGGCACGAACATGCCGAGCACGTGCCACTCGAGCACGAGCGCGGCGCGGTCGAAGGGATGCTGGCACTGCTGCATCGCGAGCGGCGTGGCCGCCATCAGCAGGTTCATGATGCCGTAGCCGAGCGCGCCGGCGGCGACGGCGACGATGAACACCGGCTGGCGCGCGATCTCCGCCAGCGGCCGGCCGCTGCCTTCGCCCGGCGCGGGCGGCTGGTGCTCGGGAAAGCGGATGAACGACAGCGCCAGCAGCGACAGCAGCGCCACCGCGACGAGAGCGACGTAGGCGCCCGCGAACGGCACGGCCAGCATCGTGCGCGTGGCGCTGGCGAGGTTCGGCCCGACGAACGCCCCGAGCACGCCTCCGGCCATGACCAGCGAGATCGCCTTCTCCTTGTGCGCCGGCGCCACGAGTTCGGGCCCGGCGAACCGATAGAGTGCGGCGTTGGCGCTGTAGAAGCCGGCGACGACCGTGGCCGCGACCAGCAGCCAGAACTGCTGCTGGTTGACCGCCACCGCGCACAGCGCCGACGAGCCCGCGGCCACCAGCAAGCCCAGCTGGAAAGAGCGCTTGCGGCCGATCTGCCGCTGCACGCGCGCCACCAGCGGCGCGCTGATCGCCGCGCCGACGACGTAGCCGGTGACCGGCACCGTGGCCAGCCAACCGACCGGCGCAAGCGCCAGGCCGACGAGGCCGTTGACGGCGATGAAGACCACGTTGTTGGTCAGGAACAGGCCCTGGCACAGGGCGAGGAGCAGCAGGTGACGGTTCATTGGCCGCGGATCATCCCACGCGGAACCTTTCGCCCGCCCTCGGGCTCCGATGGTGGGCATGATCCGGGTCATCGGCAAGCGCCCGACGGGCGTTGAAGCGCGGGTGAAGTCGAACCGCGTGGCATGGCGATGCACCCGTCGCGTGACGGGCGTCGCGGTGCACGCCGCCGGCTGTTGCGCGCACCATGAAATGGGGGAGAAAGCGGCACTTGATCCATGACCCACGCGGCGCAGAATGGGTCATGCTGAGGCCGGACGAACATGCGTGAACCGCGTCCCGCGGGGAGGTTTCTCCCGAGGTGGGGCGTGACCGCAGGAAAGCTCTGATGGAGCCTGGGCCCGTGAAGCCGGGACTCCATCAGAACTTCCCGGGGGTCTGAAGGCAGCGGGCACGCCCGTTGCAGCAGGCGCCCACTCCACACCGGAGCACTGCATGGACGTGATCAGCCATTTCGCCGCGCGCTACGAGCGCACGCGCGAAGAAGAACTGTCCCTCGAGGACTATCTGGCCGAGTGCAAGCGCAACCCGCTGGCCTACGCCACCGCCGCCGAACGCATGCTCAAGGCCATCGGCGAGCCGACGACGATCGACACGCGCAACGACCCACGGCTGTCGCGCATCTTTGCCAACAAGGTCATCAAGATCTATCCCGCCTTCGCCGAGTTCTACGGCATGGAAGACTCCATCGAGCAGGTGGTGAGCTACTTCCGGCACGCCGCGCAGGGCCTGGAGGAGAAGAAGCAGGTGCTGTATCTGCTGGGCCCGGTGGGCGGCGGCAAGAGCTCGATCGCCGAGCGCCTGAAGCAGCTGATGCAGGAGGTGCCCTTCTACGCCATCAAGGGCTCCCCGGTGAACGAGAGCCCGCTGGGCCTGTTCGACATCAACGAGGACGGCGCCATCCTCGAGAAGGAGTACGGCATCCCGCGCCGGTACCTCAACCGCATCCTCAGCCCCTGGGCGGTGAAGCGGCTGGAGGAGTACGGCGGCGACGTGCGCAAGTTCAAGGTCGTCAAGCGCTACCCGTCGATCCTCAAGCAGATCGCGGTGTGCAAGACCGAGCCCGGCGACGAGAACAACCAGGACATCAGCTCGCTGGTGGGCAAGGTCGACATCCGCAAGCTCGAGACCTACGCGCAGGACGACCCCGACGCCTACAGCTACGCCGGCGGCCTGTGCCTGGCCAACCAGGGCCTGCTCGAGTTCGTCGAGATGTTCAAGGCGCCGATCAAGGTGCTGCACCCGCTGCTGACGGCCACCCAGGAAGGCAACTTCAAGGGCACCGAGGGCTTCGGCGCCATCCCCTTCGACGGCATCATCCTCGCGCACAGCAACGAGAGCGAGTGGAAGAGCTTCCGCAACAACAAGAACAACGAGGCCTTCCTCGACCGCGTCTACATCGTCAAGGTGCCGTACTGCCTGCGCGTCACCGAAGAGATCAAGATCTACGAGAAGCTGATCCGCAACTCGAGTCTCGGCCAGGCCACCTGCGCGCCGGGCACGCTGAAGATGATGGCGCAGTTCGCCATCCTCACGCGGCTGAAGGAGCCGGAGAACAGCTCGCTCTTCTCCAAGATGCTCGTCTACGACGGCGAGAACCTGAAGGACACCGACCCGCGCGCCAAGAGCATCCAGGAGTACCGCGACTACGCCGGCGTCGACGAGGGCATGGCCGGCATCAGCACGCGCTTCGCGTACAAGATCCTCAGCAAGGTCTTCAACTTCGACAGCACCGAGGTTGCGGCCAACCCGGTGCACCTGATGTACGTGCTCGAGCAGCAGATCGAGCGCGAGCAGTTCGCCAAGGAGGTCGAGCAGAAGTACGTCGGCTTCGTCAAGGAGCTGCTGGCGCCGCGCTACGCGGAGTTCATCGGCAAGGAGATCCAGACCGCCTACCTGGAGAGCTACAGCGAGTACGGCCAGAACATCTTCGACCGCTACGTGACCTACGCCGACTACTGGATCCAGGACCACGAGTACCGCGACACCGACACCGGCGAGGTGTTCGACCGCGGCGCGCTCAACGCCGAGCTGGAGAAGATCGAGAAGCCGGCCGGCATCGCCAACCCGAAGGACTTCCGCAACGAGATCGTCAACTTCGTGCTGCGCGCGCGCGCCAACAACGCCGGCAAGAACCCGATCTGGACCAGCTACGAGAAGCTGCGCACGGTGATCGAGAAGAAGATGTTCTCGAACACCGAGGAGCTGCTGCCGGTGATCAGCTTCAACGCCAAGGCCAGCGCCGACGAGGCCAAGAAGCACGAGGACTTCGT
>JAHCKS010000083.1 GCA_026125665.1 Rubrivivax sp. | reverse complement strand
CTGGCGCGGCGGCTCGGCGCGGCGATGCTGCTGGCGCGCGTCGTGCCGGGGCTGCGCCTGGCCACCTACACGGCGTGCGGCTTCCTGCGCATCGCCTTCCTGCCCTTCGGCGCGTGGGTGGTGGCGGCCACGTCGGCGTGGACGCTCGGCCTCTTCGCGCTCGGCGGCACCGCCGGCCGGGCGCTGGCTTCGTCGCTGGGGTTGCCGCTGCCGCTGGCCGTGGCGCTGCCGATCGTCGCCGTGGCGCTGGTGCTCGTCGTGCTGCCGAAGCTCGTGCAAGGCGAGGGTGCGCGCGGCGCGACCCACGCCGACCTGGATCGGCGCAGGCCGCGCCGCGAGCCCGCCGAAGGAACCCCGAGATGAACACCGCCGTGCACGACCTTCCCTTGCCGAAGCACCTGGCCACGCCGCACGCCGCGCCGGTGGCACCGCCCCGCGCGAGGCCGCACCAGGGCATGCCGCCGCTCGACGAGAGCGGCGCGCCGCTGTCGTTCTTCGAGTTCTGGCCGATGTGGGCCTTCTACCCGCCCATCATGTTGTACGCGGCCTGGCTGATGCTGCGCCACCGCGGCGTGCTGCTGCCCACCGCGGCCAACCCGCATTTCCCAGGCGGCGGCTTCTACGGCGAGTCGAAGGCCGAGATCCTGGCGCTGGCGCGCGCCCACCTCGGCGACTGGGTGGCCCCGTTCATCGCCGTCGATCGGCGCGGCGACGCGGCCAGCCAGTCGACGGCGGCGCTGCAGGCGCTGGCCGACGCGCAGATCACGTTGCCGGTGGTCGCCAAGCCCGACCTCGGCTGCCGCGGCGCCGGCGTCAAGCTCGTGCGCAGCGCCGCCGACCTGCTCGCCTACCTCGCGCGCTTTCCGCAAGGCGCGCGCCTCATCCTGCAGCGGCTCGTGCCGCACGAAGGCGAAGCCGGCATCTTCTACTGCCGCCGCCCGGGCGAGGCCCGCGGACGCATCGTGTCGGTGACGCTGAAGTACTTCCCGCACGTGCATGGCGACGGACGCCACACGCTGCGCGAGCTGATCGAGCGCGACCCGCGCGCCGGGCGCCTCGCCCACCTCTACCTGCCGCGGCACGAGGAGCGTCTGCACACCGTGCCCGCGCCCGGCGAGCCGGTGCGCCTGGCGTTCGCCGGCAGCCACAGCCGCGGCGCCATCTTCCGCAACGGGACGCACCTCGTCACGCCGGCGATGGAAGCCCGGTTCGAGGCGCTGGCGCGGCGGCTGCCCGAGTTCCACTTCGGCCGCTTCGACATCCGCTTCGCCGAGTTCGCCGAGCTGCAGAAAGGCGAGGGCTTCACCATCGTCGAGATCAACGGCGCCGGCGCCGAGAGCACGCACATCTGGGACCGCCGCACGACGATCTGGCAGGCCTGGCGCGACCTGATGCGCCAGTACCGGTGGCTGTTCGAGATCGGCGCGGCCAACCGCGCCCGCGGCTTCGCGCCGACGGGGTGGCGCGACTTCGTCGACGCCTGGCGGCGCGAGAAGGCGCTGACGCCGCTGTACCCGCCGACCGACTGAGCGCGCGACGGGGTCGGCGGCGTAATCGAAGGCGCGCGCGGCCCGACTACCGGGCATGAGCACCACCGCCCTTCACGCCGAGCCCGCGGCACCGCTGCCGCCGCCGGGCAGCGACCCCGTCGCCCGGCTGCTGCACTTCAACGACGCGGTGCTGGCGCAGGCCGAGGCGCTGGCACAGGCCTTCACGTTGCCGCGCCGCGCGGGCGACGTGGCCTACGGCGAGCGCCTCGGGCCGCACCTGCGGCACGTCATCGAGCACTACGAGGCGCTGCTCGCGCGCCGCACGCCGGGCGAGCTGGACTACGACGCAAGGGCCCGCGACCCGCTGCTCGAGCGCTCGCCGGCGCTGGCCCGCGAACGCCTCGCCGCGCTGCGCGAGGCGTTGCGCGCGCTCGACGGCAGCGACGTCGACGAAGGACTCTTCGTGCACACGCGCGGCGGCCTCGCCGGGCAATGGCCGCTCGCCACGCTGTCCACCGTCGGCCGCGAGCTGGTGTTCCTGGCGAGCCACGCGGTGCACCACTTCGCGCTCGTGCGCGCCCATTGCGAGCAGCACGGCATCACGCTGCCGGCGCACTTCGGCGTCGCCCCGGCCACCGTCGCGCACGCGCTCACCACGCACTGAGGCGCCGCACCGCGGCGCCCCACCGCTCGCAACCCCTGCCACCCTTGCCCTTGCCCCTTCATCGTCTTCACGCCATGTCCACCTCCTCCATCAAGGCCCTGATCGAACGCCTGCTCGCCACCGCCGCGACGCGGCGCCGCGTGCTGGCCGCCGGCGCCGCGGCGGCCGGCACGCTGGCGGCCCTGCCGGGCCCGGCGCTCGCCGCACCGCCCGTCAACACGCTGAAGCCCGGCCTGCTCGGCGGCCGCGGCGACGTGGCCATCCTCGGCCATGACACGGTCGCCTACTTCACGCTCGGCAAGGCCGTGCGCGGCCGGGACGAGTTCACGCACGAATGGATGGGCGCGAAGTGGAAGTTCGCCTCGCAGGCCCACCTGGACCTCTTCAAGGCCGACCCGGCGCGCTACGCGCCGCAGTACGGCGGCTACTGCGCCTACGGCGTCTCGCGCGGCTACCTCGTGAAGATCGAGCCGGAGCAGTTCCGGATCGTCGATGGCAGGCTGTACCTGAACTACGACGCCTCGGTGCAGGCCGAGTGGCTGAAGGACGTCGCCGGCCACATCCGCCGCGCCGACGCGCAGTTCGAGGCGCTGCTGAGGCAGTGAGCCCGACCCACTCCGACACCGCAACGCATCACCCCGGGAGCCCCCGATGAACCTGCTTCGCCGCCACGGCCACTGGCTGCTCACCGCCTACGTGGCCTTCGTCTTCATCCAGTCGCTGTTCTTCAAGTTCACCGGCTCGCCCGAGACGGTGTACATCTTCGAGACGAAGCTCGACCCGTGGGCCGCCTCGCTCGGTTTTCCGGGTGTCTTCGCGCCGGGCGGCGTCTTCTCGGCCAAGGTGGTCGGCGCGGCCGAGCTCGTCGCCTCGCTGCTGCTGCTGGCCGGCGCGGCATCGAGCCGGCGCCGGGTGCTGCAGGTGCTGGGCGCCGCCCTGGCGCTGGGCGTCATCACCGGCGCGATCTTCTTCCACCTCTTCACGCCGCTCGGCGTGGCGGTGGTCAACACCGACGGCAGCACCGACGGCGGCGAGCTGTTCGCACTGGCCTGCGGTGTGTGGCTCGCCTCGGCGGCGCTGCTGTGGCTGCGGCGCGAGGTGTGGGGCGCGTGGCTGCCGGGCCGGGCCGCTGCCGAGGCCACCACCGCCACGCGGCGCGGCGTCAGTTCGCCGGCGCGGCCACCGGCAGGCTGAAGCACAGCGTCGCGCCCTCGCCGGGGCGGCTGCGCGCGGCGACCTCGCCGCCGTGCAGCTCGACGATGCGCCGGGCGATCGCGAGCCCGAGGCCGGCGCCACTTCCGGCGCCACTTCCGGCACCACTTCCGGCGCCACTTCCGGGACCCGCGCCACCCTGCACCGCGGGCGCCGCACCCGGTCGGCCGGCGTCCTCGTCGCGGCCGTCGGCGTGGTACCGCCCGCGGTAGTGCCGCTCGAAGATGTGCGGCAGGTCGGCCGCGGCGATGCCCTCGCCGCTGTCGTGCACCTCGACGAGCAGCCGCTCGCCGTCGCCGCGCGCCGCGACACGCACGCGCCCGCCGGCGCCGGTGTGCCTGAGCGCGTTGCCGATCAGGTTCTCCAGCACGCGCTCGACGAGGCCGAGGTCGGCGTCCACCGCCGGCAGCCGCGCGCCGCCGTCGGCCCCGGCGTCGAGCTCGAGCGCGATGCCGCGGCTGGCGGCGCTCAACTGGAACTTCTGCAGCACGTCGCCGGCCAGCTCGGCGAACGCGAAGCGCTCGCGTTTCAGCGCCAGACCCTTGAAGTCGAGCTTGGCCAGCTCGAACAGCTCGTCGATCAGCGTCGCCAGGCGCTCGCTCTGGCGCAGCGCGATGCCGAGGTACTGCTGCTGCTGCGCGGCCGGCAGCTCGCCGCCCTTGGCCAGCAGCACGTCGAGATAGCCGCGCAGCGAGACGAGCGGCGTGCGCAGGTCGTGCGAGACGTTGGCGACGAGGTCGCGGCGCAGCACCGAGTTCTCGGCCTCGAGCTCGTCCTTCAGTGCGCGCACCTCGACCAGCGCCTGCGCCAGCCGCTCCTGCGCGCGCCGCCGCTCGTCGACCTCGGCGCGCAGGCCGGCGACGAGGCGCGCGTTCTCCAGCGAGATGGCGGCCTGCGTGGCCAGCGCGTGCAGCGTGGCCAGGCGCGCCTCGTCGAACACCGAGGCGGCGCGCCGGTGCTCGACGTAGAGCACGCCGACGGCGCGCGCCTGGCGGCGCACCGGCAGGCAGGCGAGCGAGCGCGGGGTGTGCCGGCGCAGGTACGCGTCGGCATCGTGCGGCCGCCTTGCCGCGTCGCCGCCGAGGTCCGGCCCTTCGCGGGCGCCGGGGGCGTCGCGATTGCCACGGGCGGCGGGCCACACCACCGTCTCGCCGGTGCGGCGCACGAAGTGCACGACCGACGGCGGCACGCGCGCCGAGTGCTCGAGCGCTTCGACCAGCGGCACGGCGCCGGCCCCGTCGACGCTGTGCACGACCGGCCCCTGCTCGCCGTCGAGCACGAGCGCGCCGCGCTCGGCACCGGCGTTTTCGATCGCGATGTGAAGCAGCCGCGCCAGCAGCGCGTCGGTCTCCTGTTCGGCGGCGATGGCCTGCGCGGCCTTCAGCACGCTCGCCAGGTCGAGCTGGCCCGTCGCGCCGGCGGCCGGCGCGCGCCGCGTCGCCGGATCGGCCCCCGCGTCGCTGACGGCCGCGGTGGCGGTGGGCCGGGCCGCTGCCGATGCCGATGCCGATGCCGATGCCGATGCCTTCGGTGCCTCGGGCGAAGCGGTTCCCGGCCCCTCGGCCGCACCGGTCACCGGACCGCGCAGCTGCGCCACCTTGGCTTGCGCGCCCCAGTCGGCGTAGAGCTCGCCGGCGCGCGCGCGGTGCATGCCCGCCAGCACCGGCTGCGCCAGGTGCGCGTGCAGGCGCGCCAGCGTCTCGTGCGCCAGCGCCTGCATCGCGCGCAGCGGGAGCGTGGCCGTGAACTCGGCCGCCTGCTCGGCATAACGCACGGCCTCCGCGGTGCGGCCCTGCAGGTGCGCCAGCTCGGCGGCCAGCAGCAGCGACGGCGGCAGGAAGTTCTCGGCGTTGTGCTGCACGCGGGCTGCGAAGGCCGCCTGCGCCCGCGCGATGCGCCCGAGCAGGGCGTCGCGGCCGGCGGCCACGGCGCGCAACCCGGCCGACGCGGCGGCGCACGTCGCGGTGGCGGCGTCCGTGGCACGGGCCACCGCCAGCGCATGCCAGAACTCGCACCGCACCGGCCAGATCGTGCCCGGCAGCGCCGGCACCAGCGCCTCGGCCCGCTCGGCCGCCGCGAGCGCCTCGCCGGCACCACCGAGCAGCACCGCCAGCTGCAGCTTCAGCACCGCGTGGATGGCGGCGAAGAAGCGCACTTCGCCGTAGGTGGCAAGCCAGGCGGCCTCGTCGAAGCCTTCGCCGTCCAGCGCCAGCGGCACCACCGTGCGCCCCTGCAGCGCGCGCGCCGCGGCCAGGTGCAGCCGCACCTGGTCGGCGAAGGCGGGGTTGCGCAGCCGCTCGATCAGCGCCACCGACGGGGCGACCTCGCGCTCGAAGGCGGCGAGGTCCTGCGCCGAGGCGAACGCCGCCCACGGCTCGGTGCCCGCGGCGTAGCCGGCGTAGAGGAAGTCGCCACTGTCCAGCCCCGCGGCGCAGGCCTCGCGTGCGTACCCGACGCAGCTGCGCAGCGGGTGGCACCAGAAGTTGACGTGCGCGTGGAATTGCTGGAGCACCATGGCGCGCCGGCGCCGGTCGTCGAGGCGGCGGTTGACCTCGAGCGCGAGGTGGCCGAACTCGTCGGCGGCGCGGTGGTCGCCGAGCAGCGCGCCCACGGTGATGGCGTGCGTCACGTAGCCGTAGGCCGATTCGCCGGTGTGCCCGTGCTCGAGCGACAGGCGAACGAGGGTGGCGGAGATCAGCCGCGCCAGCGTCGTGTCGCCGGTGATGTAGGCGCTGGACCAGATGTCGGTGAGCAGCGCCATCGCCATGCGCGTCGCCGCGTCGCGCATCGGCGGCAGGTCGGCCAGCGCGGGGATCGGGCGGCCGGCACGCAGGCGGTCGATCGCCCCCAGTTGCGCGTCCAGCGCCGCCGCGTTGGCCGCCTCGTCGTCGGGCAGGCGAACGCCCAGCGCCACCAGCACCTCGCGGGCACTGGCCAGCGCGTCGGCATGGCGCGCCATGTTGGCGTACTGCACGCAGCGCAGGCGCACCACCCGTGCGCGGTCGAGCAGCGTCGGCGCGCTGCCGGCCAGCGCCTCGTACGCGGCGAGCGCGGCGTCGAAACGGCCGCACAGGTAGCGGCACTCCGCCGCCTCGATCGCCAGCTCGAAGGCGAGGCGCGGGTCGCCCGCCGCGCCGTCGCTGCCGAGCAGCTCGAGCCCGACGGCGAACAGCTCGAGCGCGGCCTCGAACGCGGTGGCGGCCTTGGCGCGGCGCCCGGCGGCGAGGTCGAGCTCGGCCAGGTCGTGGCGTTCGCCGGCGTCGGCGACGAGGCCGCGGCCGAGGTTCAGGTGATGCACGAGCTCGTACAGCTCGGCATCGGCCGGGACATCGCCGCGCGCGGCCAGGCGGGCGCGGCGCAACCGGCCCACGCTCAGGTGCACGCCACGTCGCTGGTCGGGCGGGATCAGCGCGTAGGCCGCCTGCTGCACGCGGTCGTGCAGGAAGGCGAAGCGCTCGCGGCCGCCCGGCGCCGGCGACGCCTTCGAGGCGCGCCCGGTCGGGGCGCCCGCTTCGTTCGCCACGGCGGAGGAAGCGGGCGCGGCCGCCGCCGGCACGATCAGCCCTTCGGCCTGCGCCAGCGCCAGATGGGCGGCGATGGCCTGCGCCGGCAGCCCTTCGCACACGGTGTCGAGCAGCCCGACGTCGAACGGGTTGCCGACGCAGGCGGCCAGCGTCAGCACCTGCTGCGCCTCGGCGGGCAGGTGCAGGATGCGCCGCGTCATCAGCTCGACGACGTCGTCGGCGAGCGGCGCGCGTTCGATCCGCGGCAGGTCCCAGTGCCAGCGCAGCGACGTGTCATCGAAGCGCAGGTGGCCTTCGCGCTGCAGCTGGCGCAGGAACTGCATCGCGAAGAAGGGGTTGCCGGCCGTCTTGGCGTGCACGAGCGTGGCGAGCGGCGCCGCTTCGCCGGCGTCGATCTGCAGCGCCTCGCCGACCAGCTCGGCCACGTCGGCCGCCGCCAGCGGCGCCAGCGCCAGCGCCGACACCGTCGCCTGCGCCGGTGGCAGCGCCAGCAGCGCCTCGAGCGTGGCGGCCAGGCGCGGCGCGGCGCGCGGCTCGTCCTCGCGGCAGGCCACCAGCAGCAGCAGGCCGCCGATCTCCGGGCTCGTGACGAGCGGCTCCAGCAGCGCCAGCGTCGCCGCGTCGGCCCACTGCAGGTCGTCGAGGAACAGCACCAGCGGCTGCCCGGGCGGCGCGAGCGCGGCGACGAAGCGCTCGAGCACGCGCCGGAAGCGGTTCAGCGCCTCGGTGCCGTCGAGCGCCGGCGCCGGCGGCTGCGCGCCGATGATGAACTCGATCTCCGGGATGACCTCGGTCAGCACGCCGGCGTTGGCGCCGAGGGCGGCTTCGAGACGTTCGCGCCAGGTGGCGAGCTGCACCTCGCTGTCGCCGAGCAGTTGCCGCACGATCCCCTGGAAGGCCTGGATCAGCGCCCCGAAGGGCACGCCGCGCGCCACCTGGTCGAACTTGCCGGCGCCGAAGTGGCCGCGCTGGCGCACGATGGGGCGCACGAGCTCGCCGATGAGCGCCGTCTTGCCCACGCCGGCATGGCCGCGCACGAGCACGAACGCGCGCTCGCCGGCGCAACAGCGCTCGAACGCCGCCAGCAGCGCCTGGGCCTCGCGCTCGCGGCCGACCAGCCGCGTGCCGAACGCCAGCTGCGCACCGCGGTCGCGCTGGCGGCGAACGAAGGGCTCGATGTCCTGCCGCTCGCGCCACTGCCGCGCGCACAGCGCGAGATCGTGCGCGAGGCCGAGCGCCGACTGGTAGCGCTCCTCCGGCGCCTTGGCCAGCAGCTGCAGCACGAGCTCGGCCAGCGGCGCGGGAAGGTCCCGCCGGCGCTCGGCCGGTGACACCGGCGCGCCGGCGACGTGCCAGTGCAGCTGCTCCAGCGCATCGCGCCCGACGAACGGCGGCGCACCGGTGAGCGCCTCGTACAACACCACGCCGAGCGAATAGAGGTCGCTGCGCGCGTCGACGGCGGCCTCCAGGCGCCCGGTCTGCTCGGGTGCGACGTAGACGAGGCGGCGCAGCTCGGTGCCGGTCGCCGGCGCGAGCACGGCCGCGTCGACGGCGGCGCCGTCGTGCAGCACGAAGCGGCCCGCCGCCGCGTCGCGCGCGATGGCGTGTGCGCTCACCGCGCCATGGACCACGCCGCGCGCATGCCACTGCGCCAGCGCACGCGCGATGTCTTCGCCGAGCGCCAGCGCGTCGGCCACCGGCATCGGCCGCGGCCACGCGCCACCGGTTGCGCCGGTTGCGCCGGTTGCGGCAACGCCTTCTTCTGCGGCCACCTCAGCTGCCATCGCTCCCTCGTGCAGGCCGGGCGCGCACTCTAGCGCCGAACGCCCCGCATGTCCTCGGCGTGATGAAGAAGTGATGAATGGGCGATGGCGGCGTGAACCGGCGCCGCGACATTGCTGCCGCGCGCCGGCCCGGTGCGCCGCCCGAGGAGGGCGGCTCGCGGAGTCGGCGTCCGCACGAGCCGGTTCCCGCTCGCTCGCTCGCTCCCGTCACCCACCCTTGCACGCCAGGAGATGCACCATGATGAACACCATCCCGCTGTACCGCCCGTCGCCGTGGCCGCGCATCGTCGCGGCGGTCATCGCGGCCGCCGCGTTCGCCTTCGCCGCCACGATCGCCTTCGCGCAACCGGCCGGCGCGCCGGCCGCGCCCGCCGCTGCGGCACCCGCGCCGGGCCCCGACGGCGTGATCCGCGTGCGCAGCGCCTATGGCATGCAGGAGACGATCCGCCGCATCCGCGAGGACATCGCCGCCAAGGGCATCCTGTTCTTCAGCGAGGTGGACCAGCAGCAGCTCGCCGCCAACGCCGGCATGCGCATCCACCCCTCGACGCTGCTGACGTTCGGCAACCCGCCGCTCGGCGTGCAGTTCCTCAGCGCCAACGCCGTCTCCGGGCTCGACTGGCCGGTGCGGCTGCTGGTGCTGCAGGACGAGCAGGGCACCGTGTGGGCGGCCTACACCGACTTCGCGTGGATCGCGCGCCGGCACGGCATCACGAACCGCCAGGAGCAGTTCGCCACGGCCACCGGCGTGGTGGCGTCGATCACGTCGACCGTGCGCGCGCACTAGGGCGCGCCGCGGTCTCCATCCACACCAGCCGCCCCCGAGGCCCCATGCACACCGCACTTGAACGCGCCGCGGTGCCGGCTCGTGCCGCGCGCGCGCCGCACCCGCGCCGCGCCGGCTTCGCCGTGCCGGCGGGCTCCACCCCCGCCACTTCCGGCGCCTCCCCCGCGGGCGCCGCACCTGCCGCAGCCTTGGCAGCGGCCGGCGCCACGGGCTCGACGGCCACGCCGGCCCCGAGCCTCGCCGCGCAGTTCGCGCATGACGTGCTGGCGGGCCTCGCGCGCCGGCGCCGCAGCCTGCCCTGCCGGTGGCTCTACGACGAGCGCGGCTCGGCGCTGTTCGAGCAGATCCTCGGGCTGCCCGAGTACTATCCGGCCGAGGCCGAGCGGGCGATCCTGCAGCAGGCGGCGGAGGCGATCGCGCTGGCCGCGGGGCCGCACGCCACCGTCATCGAGCTCGGCAGCGGCAGCGCGTGCAAGACGCCCCTGCTGCTCGGCGCACTCGACCGGCCCGCCGCCTACGTGCCGGTGGATCTCGGCGAGGCGGTGCTGGCCGCTTCCGCGGCGCAGCTCGCGGCGCGCTTCCCGGGCCTGCCGATCACGCCGCTGCAGGCCGACTTCACGCGCCTGGCCGCGCTGCCGCGGCGGCAGGGCGCGGGCCCGCGCCTGCTCTTCTTCGCCGGCTGCACGATCGGCAACTTCGAACCGGACGACGCCGAGGCGCTGCTGCAGCGCCTGGCCCGTGCCGCCGGCGAGGGCGCGTTGCTCGTCGTCGGCGTGGACCACACGCGGGACCCCGCGCTGCTCGTGCCCGCCTACGACGACAGCGCGGGCATCACGGCCGCGTTCAACCTCAACCTGCTGGTGCGCATCAACCGCGAGCTGCAGGGCACGTTCGACCCGGCCGCCTTCCGCCACTTCGCGCAGTACGACCCGACCGAGCAGCGCGTCGAGATGCACCTGCTGAGCCGGCGCTCGCAGCGTGTCAGCGTGCTCGGCCGCGAGTTCCACTTCGCGGCCGGCGAGGCCATCCACACCGAGAGCGCCTACAAGCCGAGCCCCTTCCGCTTCGTGGCCATGGCGCACCGCGCCGGCTGGAAGCAGAAGCAGCTGTGGGTGCACGGTCGCTCCCGCTTCGCCGTGCACGTGCTGCAGGTGGCGCCCTGGGCGTGACCCGGCCCCTGCCGACGCGACGCCGTGTCGAGCCCGCCGTGATCGAAAAGTGAAGTGGCGGCAACGGCGGCGTGAAGCGCCACCGCAAGACTGCACGCCATCGACAGCCGCCCACACCACCGAGGACCCCCCATGCAAACGCCACAGCAACCCGCCACCTTCGCGCAGGAGCTCGCCGCGCTGCGCCCGATGCTCGTCAACCTCGCCCGTCGCGCGCTTCGCAACGACGCCTGGGCCGAGGACGCGGTGAGCGAGACGCTCGTCGCCGCGCTCGAGCGCCCCGACAGCTTCGCCGGACGCGCCAAGGCGCGCACGTGGGTCGTCGGCATCCTCAAGCACAAGCTCGTCGACCAGGTGCGCCGCCACACGCGCGAATGCCCGATCGAGCGCTTCGACGACGAGGAGACCGAGATCGACGGCAGCCACGTGCCCGCCGGCCACGACGAGCCGGCGCCGTGGGGCGACCCGCTGTCGACGCTGGCGCGCCGGCAGTTCCTGAACCAGGTGAACAGCGCGCTCGCGACGCTGCCGCCGAAGCAGGGGCGCGCCTTCGTGCTGTGCGAGTGGATGGAGCACGAGACGCACGAGGCCTGCCGCGAGCTCGGCGTGACGCCGAACCACCTGGGCGTGATGCTGCACCGCGCCCGCCAGCGCCTGCGCGCCGCCGTGGCGCCGCAGTGGGCCGGTGGCGCGGCGCTGCTGGCGTAAGCGCACCCGGACTCCCGGCGACCCAACCGCCACCGCCACGAGGATGCCCATGCGCACGCGCGAATCCGCCCGCACTCCCGAAGGCCGCGCCGCGCGTGGCACCCGCCGCCCTGCGGCCGACGCGAACGCCTCCGGCACCGCACGCGCCGCGCACGGCACGGCGCCGCCCCTGCCCGGCCAGGTCGTGCTGGTGCTGCAGGGCGGCGGCGCCCTCGGTGCCTACCAGGCCGGCGTGTACCAGGCGATGCACGAAGCCGGCGTCGAACCCGACTGGGTCATCGGCACGTCGATCGGCGCGATCAACGCCTCGCTGATCGCCGGCAACCCGCCCGAGCGCCGGGTGCGGCGCCTGGAGGAGTTCTGGGCCCGGATGCAGGCCGGCAGCAGCATCGGCGCCGCGGCGTTCGATCCGCTGGGCTGGTCCGGCCTCGGCCGCGGCGCCGCCACGTTCGGCACGGTGCTGCGCGGCATCCCGGACTTCTTCACGCCGAACCTGCACGCCTGGCGGGGGCAGCTGGCCACGCTCGGCGTCGAGCAGGCCGCCTACTACAGCACGGCGCCGCTGCGCGCCACGCTCGGCGAGCTCGTCGACTTCGACTACCTGTGCCAGTGCCGCACGCGCATGACGGTGGGCGCGGTGAACGCATGCACCGGGCACATGCGCTACTTCGACACGCGGCACGAGCCGCTGACGGTGGAGCACGTGATGGCCTCGGGCGCGCTGCCGCCGGCCTTCGGCGCCATCCGCATCGACGGCCAGCCCTACTGGGACGGCGGCATCTACTCCAACACGCCGATCGAGGCGGTGCTCGACGACAAGCCGCGGCGCGACGCGGTCATCTTCGCCGTCAACGTCTGGCACCAGTCGGGGCCCGAGCCGGAGTCGATCTGGCAGGTGATGGGGCGGCAGAAGGACATCCAGTACGCCAGCCGCGCCGACAGCCACATCGCGCGGCAGAAGCAGATCCATCGCCTGCGCCACGTCATCCGCGAGCTGACGCGCGAGCTGCCGGCGGCGCGACGCGACGACCCGAAGGTGAAGGAGCTCGCCACCTGGGGCTGCGGCACGACGATGCACGTGGCGCACCTGCTGGCGCCGCGCCTGGAAGGCGAGGACCACACGAAGGACATCGACTTCACGCCCGAAGGCGTGCGCGCCCGCCGCGAGGCGGGCCTGGCCGACGCGCGGCGCATGCTGCAGCGCGCGCCGTGGGTCGACTGCGACGCCGACCCGATCGAAGGCGTCATCGAGCACCACCCGGTGCCGCACGAATGAGGCACGTGCGCACGCCGAGGCCACCTCCCATGCACACCATCGACAGCCTGCTCGCCAACAACCGTGCCTTCGTGCGCGCGCAGCTGGCGCACGACGCGGCGTTCTTCGAGCACCTGGCCGAAGGCCAGCACCCCGACTTCCTGTGGATCGGCTGCAGCGACAGCCGCGTCAGCCCGAACCTGCTCACCGGCACCGGGCCGGGCGAGATGTTCGTGCACCGCAACATCGCCAACCTCGTCGTGCCCACCGACATGAACCTGCTCGCGGTGCTGCAGTACGCGGTGGAGGTGCTGCAGGTGAACCACGTCATCGTCTGCGGCCACCACGGCTGCGGCGGCGTGAAGGCGGCACTCGGCGGCCACTCGCACGGCCTGGTCGACCACTGGCTGCACGCGGTGCGCGAGACCGAGCAGTTCCATCACGCGCGGCTGGCGGCGCTCGACGACGAGACGCGGCTGCGGCACCTGGTCGAGCTCAACGTCATCGAGCAGGTGCACAACCTCGGCAAGACCAGCATCGTCCAGCGCGCCTGGGCCGCGCGCCGCCGTCCGTTCATCCACGGCTGGGTGTTCGACATCGGCACCGGCGGCATCGACCCGCTGACGCGCATGATCTCGAACGACGAGGAGCTGCTCGAGGCGTGCAAGTTCCATCGCGCCGGCCTCGGCCCGGCGGCCGCGGCGCCGGCGCGCCCGCCGCAGGCGCAGCCGGCTGCGCAGGCGGGGCACGCGTCGCCCGCACCGCGGGCCGGGGTGGCGCCATGACGCCCGCGGCCGCCGCCGCCTTCGCGGCAGCGCTCTTCTGCGTGGCGCTGATGGGCTACGCCATCCAGCGTGGTGCCACCTGCACGGTGGCGGCGGTGGACGAGTGGGTCGCGAAGCGCAGCGCCCGCCGCCTGCTCGGCATGGCCGAGGCCGCGCTGTGGGTGGCCGGCGGCCTGCTCGTCGCCGCGGCGCTGCACGCGCTGCCGGCGATGCCCGCGGGCTATGCGATCACCGGCTGGACCGTCGCCGGCGGCGTGCTGCTCGGCCTCGGCGCCTGGGTGAACGGGGCGTGCGTCTTCGGCGCCATCGCGCGGCTGGGCAGCGGCGAGTGGGCCTACGCCGCCACGCCGATCGGCTACCTCGCCGGCTGCGCCACCGTCCAGGCGCTGTTCGCGCCGGCGCCGCCGCAGGTGTCGGCCGCGACCTCGCTGCTGTTCGAGGCCGCGCAGCCGCTGGCGGTGGCCTTCGTTCTCTTCGCGCTCTGGCGGCTCGTGCCGCCGCTCGTGCGGCTCGACCCGGCAGCGCTGCGCGCCCGGGTGTGGCAGCCGCACGCCGCCACCACCGTCATCGGCATCACGTTCTTCTTCACGCTGCTGCTGGCCGGCGCCTGGGCCTACACCGACCTGCTGGCCGACCTGGCGCGCGGCATGCCGGAGCGTGTCGCGCCGCGCCTTGCGCTGTTCGCGGCGCTGCTGGCCGGCGCCGCCTGGGGCGGCTACACGGCCGGGCGCTGGCAGCCCCGCTGGCCGGCACCGCGGCAGGTGGCGCTGTGCCTGGCCGGCGGTGCGCTGATGGGCTACGGCACGCTGCTCATCCCGGGCAGCAACGACGGGCTGATCCTCGTGGGCATGCCGCTGCTGCGACCCTACGCCTGGCTGGCCTTCGGCACGATGTGCCTGACGATCGCGCTGGCACAGCTGGCGCGGCGGCGCTGGCCGGCCGGGATGTCAAATTTCCATCACGGCAGCGCCACGGGAGGCGGCGCGGCCTAGCATGTGCCGCATGCCGAGCGCGCCGCCGCCGAACCGTCTCTCGCCCTGCCCGGCGCGCAGTCCGGCGTGCTGGGTGGCGCTGGCCACCGCGGCCGCGCGGTGGCCGCGGCGGGCCGAGGTGCCGCGATGAGCCGCCGCGTGCTTGTCGTCGAGGACGACGTCGACATCGGCCGGCTCGTCACGCTGCAGCTGGCCGAGCTCGGCTGCGAGTGCCGGCTCGTCGACGACGGCGTGACCGCGCTCGACGAGGCGCGCGCCGGCCGCTACGACCTCGTCATCCTCGACCTGATGTTGCCGCGCCTGGACGGCCTGGAGATCTGCCGCCGCCTGCGCGCCGCGCAGATCGAGGTGCCGGTGCTGATGCTCACGGCCAAGTCCTCGGAGCTCGACCGCGTGCTCGGCCTCGAGCTCGGCGCCGACGACTACCTGACCAAGCCGTTCTCGATGCCCGAGCTGGCAGCCCGCGTGAAGGGCATCTTCCGCCGCGCCGAGCGCGACGCGGCGCAGAAGGCCGCCGCCGCGGCCCCCGGGTCGCAGCGCATCGAGACGGCCGGCCTCGTCATCGACCTCGTGCGGCACGAGGTCACCGTCGCCGGCCAGCCGGTGGAGCTGACGGCCAAGGAGTTCGAGCTGCTCGCCTGCTTCGCCCGCAGCCCGGGGCGCGTGTTCACGCGCGCGCAGCTGCTCGACCAGGTCTGGGGCTACAGCCACAGCGGCTACGAGCACACGGTGAACTCGCACATCAACCGCCTGCGCAACAAGATCGAGCGCGACCCCGGCAACCCCGAGGTCATCCAGACCGTCTGGGGCGTGGGCTACAAGTTCGCCGAGAAGGTCGCGCGCGGCGCCACCGGACCCGCGCCTTGACGAGCACCGCCATGCTGGCGCGCAGGCGGCGCATCGTGCTCCCGCTGGCCGCCCTGACCGCCGTGGCGGCGGTGGCGGCGCTGGCGTGGATGATGCTGGGGAACCCCGCGCCACAGGCCGCGGTGGCCGGTGGTGATGCGCTGCTGTGGCTGGTGCCCGTGCTGCTCGCGCTGCCCGCCGGCGTGGCGCTGGGCGCCCGGCTGCGCCGCCGGCGCCTGCGCGCTGCCGCCGAAGCCGAGGCACTGGCCGTGCGCGTGGCCGAGCTGGAGCAGCGGCTGGCTCGCGCCACGCGCCAGCGCCACGAGATGCTGGAGAAGATCTCGCACGACCTGCGCACGCCGCTGGCCTCGATGCAGGGCTACCTGGAGCTGCTGCTGCTGCGGCACGGCACGCTGGAGGCGGCCGAGGCGCAGAACTACCTGCAGACGGCGGCGCGGCACGCCGAGCGCCTGTCGCGCCTGGTCGGTGACCTGCACGAGCTGACGCGGCTGGAGGCCGAGACGGTGCCGCTGCAGTGCGAGCCGTTCCCGGTGGCCGAGCTGGCCCACGACGTGGCGCAGCGCTTCGCGGCCGCGGCGGCCCGGGCGCAGGTGCGGCTCGAGGTGGCGGTGGCACGCGACCAGGCGCCCGTCGTGCTGGCCGAGCTGCGCCTCGTCGAGCGCGTGCTCGGCAATCTGGTGGAGAACGCGCTGCGCCACACCCCGGCGGGCGGCCTCGTGACGATCCAGGTCGAGCGCGAAGCGGAAGGCGCCCGGGTGGCGGTGGCCGACACCGGCGAGGGCATCGCCAGCGCCGACCTGGCGGGCCTGTTCGACCGCTACGCCAACGCCAGCCGCGTCGGCGACACCGGCAGCAGCACGGCCGGCCTCGGCCTGGCGATCGCCCGCCGCATCGCGGCGCTGCACGGTTCGTCGCTCGACGTGGAGAGCCGCCCGGGCGAGGGCACGCGGGTCGGCTTCCGGTTGCCGCTGGCACCGACCGCCACGCGCCACCCGGCACCGGCCGCCCCCGCCGCGCACGAGGCGCGGCAACCGACCGGCCATGAAGAAGCAAGAGAGACGACAAGTCGTTGAGGAAGCGAGGAAGACGATGAACATCCCTTGGCCGGCCCTCGTCATCCTGCTGCTGGCGGCGCTCGGGGCCGGCGTCGCCATCGCGGCGACGCTGGCGCCGGCAACCCCGCCCGGCGGCAACCTGCCCGCCGGAGCGACCTCGGCTGCGGACGCCGCGGGCGCCGTGGCGCGCGCGGGCGACATGGTTCTGCGCGACGCACTCGCGCGCGCCGAAGCCGCCGCCGCGGCGGCCGAGGCGCGCGCCCGCGCCGCCGAGGAGCGCGTGCAGCTCGCGCTGCGCGGCAGCCAGGACGGGCTGTGGGAGTGGCAGATCGGCCGCAGCCGCATGCAGCTGTCGCCGCGCTGGCTGGGCATGCTGGGCCACGGGCCGGACGAGGTGCCCGAGACGCGCGACGGCTGGCTGCAATGCGTGCACGCCGATGACCGCGCCGGCCTGCGGCAGGCCATGGACGGGCTGCTGCAGCCGGGCGGCGGCGACCGCCTGGAGCGCGAGTTCCGGCTGCTGCACCGCGACGGCAGCGTGCGCCACGTGCTGAGCCGCATGCTGCTGCTGCGCGACGAGCAGGGCCGCCCCGAACGGCTGCTCGGGCTGGACACGGACGTGACGCGGCTCAAGCGCGTGCAGGCCGTGCTCGACGCGGTGGCCGAGGGCACCGCCGGCACACACGGCGATCGCTTCTTCGCCGCGATGGCCGAGCACCTGGCCCGCGCGCTCGAGGTCGACTGCGCCTTCATCACCGAATGCGCCGACCACCAGCCGACGACGCGCGTACGCACGCTCGCCTGGTGGAGCACGGGCGAGGGGCTGCGCGAGAACTTCGAGTACGACCTCGCCGGCACGCCGTGCGAGGAGGTGATCCAGGGCGCGCGCGTGTGCTTCCACCCCGAGCGGCTCGCCGAGCTGTTCCCGCGCGAGAAGGGCCGCGAGGCCTTCGTCGGCCTGCCCATCGTCGGCAGCGACGGCAGCGTGCTCGGCCACGTCGCGCTGATGCACGGCGCACGCCTGGGCGAGGAGGTGCTGGTCGAGCGCGTCTACCGCATCTTCCTGGCCCGCGCGGCGGTGGAGATCGAACGCGCACGCGCGCTGGCCCGCCTGGCGCTGCTGGGCGACCGCGCGGCACAGCCGGGCGCGGCCTGAGGGCGAGGGGGCGCGCGGCGCATCGCGTTCAAGTCGGGTTCAGTCGAGGTCGTGGCGCGCCAAGGCCGCCGGGTGGCCGGCTCCGCGAATGTCCTCTTTGAGCGGCCCAGCTTCGCTGGTCCCCTCGATGCCCCCTTGATTTCGCTGCGCCGACCACCCGGCGTCCTTGGCGTGGCACCGTGTCTGTCTTCGATGGGAGGCCACCACGGGTGCCGGATCGGGACGGCGGGGTGCCCTGCGCAGCGAAATCAAGGGGGCATTCGGGGGACGAGCGAAGCTCGTCCGCCGAAAGAGGACATTCGCGGAGCAGGGCACCCCGCCGGCCCGATCCCGCCCCCACGCGCGAAGGGGCAACCTCAGGACCGATCCTTCAACCGCGCATCGGCTCCAGCGCCCCGAACAGCGTGGGCAGCAGCTCGCTCACGGTCGGATGGATGTGCACGAGGCGCTGCACCTGGCGGTACGACAGGCCGGCCTGCATGGCCAGCAGCAGCTCGTGGATGACTTCGTCGGCCTCGATGCCGAGCAGCGCCGCGCCGAGGATGCGCTCGCTCGCCGGGTCGACCAGCACCTTCATGAAGCCGCGCGTCTCGCCACGCTCGCGCGCGCGGCCGACACGTGACATCGGCAGCGTGCCCACCAGCGCCGGGCGGCCTGCGGCGCGCAGCTCGGCCTCGCTGGCGCCGAAACGCGCCAGCGGCGGGTCGACGAAGAGCGCGTAGGCCGGCACACGTTCCCTCGTGCTGCGCGCCGCACCGTCGAGCACCCGGGCCGCGACGATCTCGTGGTCGTGGTACGACGTGTGCGTGAAGGCGCCGCGGCCGTTCACGTCGCCGAGCGCCCAGATGCCTTCGACGGCCGTGCGCAGCTCGTCGTCCACGGGGATGAAGCCGCGCGCGTCGGTGGCCAGACCCGTGGCCGCCAGGCCCAGGTCGTCGGTGTTCGGCCGCCGGCCCACGGCCGCGAGCAGGTGGCTGCCGCGCACGCGCTGCGCGCCGGCAGCGGTGTGGAACGCCAGCTCGACCCGGCCGGCCTCGCCACGCACCTGCACGTCGCGCACGCCGAGGTGGAAGGTGATGCCCTCCTCCTCGAGCATCGCCTGCACCTCGCGAGAGATCTCCGGATCCTCGCGCGCGATGACGCGCTCGGCGACCTCGAGCACCGTGACCTCGGCGCCGAAGCGCCGGTAGACCTGCGCGAACTCCAGCCCGATGTAGCTGCCGCCGGCCACCACCAGGTGCGCCGGCAGCGTTTCGAGCTCCATCACCGTCTCGTTCGTCAGCACCGGCACGGTGTCGATGCCGGGCCAGGCGGGCCGCACGGGCCGGCCGCCGGTGTTGATGAAGACCTGCGGCGCGGTGAGCCGCTCGCCGTCCACCTCGACCACCTTCGGTGCCACGAAGCGCGCGTGACCGCGCACGAGCCTGAGGCCCGGCAGCGAACCGAGCCACTTCTCGAGGTTGTCCACCGACTGGGCGACGACGGCGTCCTTGCGCGCCTTCACCGCCGCCATGTCCACGGTGACGGCGCCTTCGACGTGCACGCCCCAGTGGGCGGCGCGGCGCGCCACGTGCGCGGCGCGCGCGCTGGCCACCAGCGTCTTCGTCGGCATGCAGCCGTCATTGACGCAGGTGCCGCCCAGCCGCCGCCGCTCGACGATCGCCACGCGGCGACCGGCCTGCGCCAGCCGCGCCGCGAGGAAGGGCCCGGCCTGGCCGCCGCCGATGACGATGGCGTCGAGGGCCGTGTCGGCAGCGGTGGCTTCGGCGTGGCTCATGGCGGGCCTCCGGCGGCGGGCGCGAAGATCACATCATGTGCTCTTCGTGCTTGGCCTCGCTGCGGAAGAGGTCGAAGGCGTAGATCACGACCGTCTGCGTGCCGGTGTTCTTCCACCAGTGCGAGGTGGGGCTGCGCTCGGGCGTGATGTCGCCCGCCTTGTGCACGATGGGCACGGCACAGGTGCTGGCGTACTCGGTGATCTCGCCTTGCGCGATGAGCAGCAGCGCCGGGCGGTCGGCGTGGCTGTGCCACGGCACGACGCCGCCGGGCATGATGTCCAGGCGCCGGGCGCGCAGCAGCCGACCCTGGATCGACACCGGCTCCTTGGCCACGTCGATGTGGGTGATGACCTTGTCGGTGACGCCGACGGCCGGCGCCGACGACATCGGCTGGCCGGTGCCGTTGGCGCGGCGCTGGTCGGCCGGGCACTCGCCGGCCATCGCGGTGAACGAGACGAAACCAAGCGCCGCGGCGACGGCACCGAGGCGGCCGAGGCGGGTGAGACGGCGGGGCAGGGACTGGAACATGGGAACCTCCTGGCTGTGACGTGGAACGTGGTTGCGGCAGGGCCGCGTGGCGGAAATCGGTTGGCTTCGATGCGTGTCGGCGAGCGCGCGCGGGCCGGCGCTCAGTGCGCTGTCCAGCCGCCCTCGATGGGCAGCACGGCGCCGGTGATCGACGCCGCCGCCTCCGAGCAGAGGAACGACGTGAACGCCGCCACCTGCTCGACGGTGACGAACTTCTTCGTCGGCTGCGCGGCGAGCAGCACGTCGCGCACGACCGCCTCCTCGCTGATGCCGCGCGCCTTCGCGGTGTCGGGGATCTGCTTGCTCACCAGTGGCGTCAGCACGTAGCCCGGGCAGAGGGCGTTGACGGTGATGCCGGCCTCGGCCACCTCGAGCGCCACGGTCTTCGTCAGCCCGGCGATGCCGTGCTTGGCGGCGACGTAGGCACTCTTGTAGGGGCTGGCGACCAGCGCGTGTGCGCTGGCGACGTTGACGATGCGGCCGAAGCCACGCTGCTTCATCGCCGGCAGCGCCAGCCGCGTGGTGTGGAACGCGGCGCTGAGGTTGATGGCGAGGATGGCGTCCCACTTGTCGAGCGGGAACTCGTCCACCGGCGCGACGTGCTGGATGCCGGCGTTGTTGACGAGCAGGTCGATGCCGCCGAGCTCGCCGATGGCACGCGCCATCATGGCCTCGATGGCGTCGGGCCGACTCATGTCGGCACCGTCGTAGAGCACGGTGACGCCGTGCATCTCGGCGATCTGGCGGCGGATCTCGGCGATCTGGCCGGCGTCGCCGAAACCGTTGAGCACGATGTGCGCGCCGCCGGCGGCGAGCTCGCGTGCGATCGCCAGGCCGATGCCCGACGTCGAGCCGGTGACCAGCGCGGCCTTGCCCTTGAAGATCATGGATTCACTCCTGTGCGATGCGAGGCGGTAGAGGAGGCGGCACCGCGGGAGGGCGGCACCTTGCTGGCCGTTTCGTCGCCTGCCCCGTGGCTTCGTTACTCGGCCGCACCGATCACATTTCCTTCACGCTGCGTAACCGGGCGGGCGGGGGCGGCGACTACCTGCGCATCTCCTTCTTTCTTCAACCCCACACCGTCCCGGAGTGCCAGGCATGCGGTCATCCACGCACATCGTCATCGTCGGCGGCGGCTTCGCCGGCACCACGCTCGCCCGCGCGCTCGCGGCGTGGCGCGCTCGCCCGCTCACGCTGACGCTGGTCAGCGACGAGAGCACGACCACCTTCAACCCCATGCTGCCCGAGGCGGTGGGCGCGTCGGTCTTCCCGGAGCAGGTGGTGGCGCCGCTGCGCGAGATGCTCGACCTGGCGCGCGGCGACCGCTTCGTCATGGGCCGCGTGACGCGCGTGCGGCCCGGCACCCGCACGCTGACCTGCGAGACGCTCGCCGGCACGCGCGAGATCGCCTACGACGAGCTGGTGCTCGCCTTCGGCAACCGCGCGCGGCTGGACCTGCTGCCCGGCATGGCGCTGCACGCGCTGCCGCTGAAGACGGTGGGCGACGCGCTGCACATCCGCAACGTCGTGCTGCGGCGGCTGGCCTGCATCGAGCTCGAGCCGCAGGCGGAGCGGCGCGCCGCGATCGGCCACTTCGTCATCGTCGGTGGCGGCTTCTCTGGCGTGGAGGTGGCCGGCGAGCTCGTCGACTGCCTCTCCAGCATCCGCCGCTACTACCCGCGCGTCGCCGCGCACGAGCTGCGCGTGACGCTGCTGCACGACGGCAGCCGGCTGCTGCCGGAGATGAGCGAACGACTGGCCGCCGCGGCGCTGAAGTCGCTGTCGCGCCGCGGCGTGCAGGTGCTGCTCGGCGCACGCGCCGAGAGCATCGACGAAGGCGGCGTCACGCTGGCCGGCGGCCGGCGCCTGGCCGCGCACACCGTCGTCAGCACCATCGGCACGCGGCCGAACAGCCTGGCGCAGGACCTCGGCCTGGCCACCGAGCGCGGCCGCATCGTCGTGCGGCCCGACCTCTCGGTGCCGGGCCAGCCGGGCCTGTGGGCGCTGGGCGACTGCGCGCTCGTGCCCAACGCGCACGACGGCAAGCCTTCGCCGCCGACGGCGCAGTTCGCGGTGCGGCAGGCCAAGCACCTCGCCGACAACCTCACCGCGCGCGCCTGCGGCGAGCCGACGCGCCCGTTCGCCGCGCGGCCGCGCGGCATGATGGCCGCGATCGGCCGGCGCAACGGCGTGGCCGAGGTCTTCGGCTTCGGCTTCTCGGGCCTGCCGGCGTGGCTGCTGTGGCGCGCCTACTACCTCTCGCAGATGCCGACGCTGCGGCGCAAGCTGCGCATCTGGGTCGAGTGGACCTGGGGCATGTTCTTCCCGGCCGACATCACGCACCTGCGCTTCACGCGCAGCGCCGACCTGCCGCTGCACGAAGGGCGCTCCGGGGTCTGACCGCTCCCTCGGCCGGCGATCCCCGTACGCCGCCTCGACGCGCCGGCGGGCCCGCCCGTGCGGCGACGGTGCGGCCGTGCCCAGTCTGCGGCCTTGCGGTCGGCGCTTCGTTATGAAGTATGCTTCACAGCGACGGGGCGGTCTCGGGTCGCCACGTTGCTGCCAGGAGCCCCGATGCGCCACGCCGTCCTTCTCGTCCTGGCGCTCGCCGCCTCGCTCGCGCAGGCGGCCGTGGTTCACGTGGCCGTGGCTGCCAACTTCGCCGGCCCGATGGCGAAGATCGGCGAGGGCTTCGCCGCCGCGACCGGGCACACGCTGAAGGTCTCGACCGGCGCGACGGGCAAGTTCTATTCGCAGGTGCTGGCCGGCGCGCCCTTCGAGGTGCTGCTCGCCGCCGACGACGAGACGCCCGGGAAGCTCGTCGGCTCCGGCCACGCGGTCGGCAGCACGAGGTTCACCTACGCAAAGGGCCGGCTGGCGCTGTGGAGCTCGCAGGCCGGCTTCGTCGACGAACAAGGCGCGGCGCTCGGCTCGGACAAGGTCCGGCACGTGGCGATCGCAAACCCCAAGATCGCCCCGTACGGCGCGGCGGCCATGGAGGTGATCCGCGCGCGCGGCCTCGACGTTGCGCTGACACCCAGGCTCGTCACCGGCGAGAGCATCGCGCAGGCCTACCAGTTCGTGGCCACCGGCAATGCCGAGGTAGGCTTCGTCGCGCTGTCGCAGGTGGTGGTGCCGGGCAGGCCGCTGGTCGGCTCGTACTGGGCCGTGCCCGCCGCCTTGCACTCGGAGATCCGCCAGGACGCGGTGCTGCTGAAGGCCGGCGCCGACAACCCGGCTGCCAGGGCGCTGCTGGACTACCTGAAGAGCGAGCCGGCCCGGAAGGTGATCCGCGAGTTCGGCTACGGTCTCTGAAGGAGCAGCGAGTGCTGAGCCCCGCCGAGTGGAGCGCCGTGCGCCTCACGGCCGAGCTGGCCGGTGTCTCGACGCTGCTGCTGCTGGCGCTCGGCACGCCGTTGGCGTGGTGGCTGGCGCGCACGCGTTCACCCGCCAAGCCCGTATGGGCCGCGCTGGTGGCCATGCCGCTGGTGCTGCCGCCCACGGTGATCGGCTTCTACCTGCTGCTGCTGATGGGGCCGGGCGGGCCGGTGGGCCAGCTGACGCAGGCGCTCGGGCTGGGCCGGTTGCCCTTCACCTTTGCCGGGCTGGTGGTGGCCTCGGTGATCTATTCGCTGCCGTTCGTCGTGCAGCCGCTGCAGCAGGCCTTCGAGGCGATACCGGAGCGCACGCTGGAGGCGGCGGCGACGCTGCGTGCCGGCCCGCTCGATCGCTTCGTCACCGTCGCCGTGCCACTGGCGCGGCCGGGTTTCGTGACGGCCAGCGTGCTCGGCTTCGCGCACACCATCGGCGAGTTCGGCGTGGTGCTGATGATCGGCGGCAACATCCCCGACAAGACGCGCGTGCTCTCGGTGGCGATCTACGACCACGTCGAGGCCACCGAGTTCGCGCAGGCGCACCGGCTGGCGGCCGGCATGGTGGCCTTCGCGCTGGTCGTGCTGGTGTCGCTGTACGTGGTGAACCGGCCGCGGCACGCGCGCGAGGCGCGCCCGGCGTGACCGGCAGGTGCTGCGCATGATCGAAGCGAAGCTGACGCTGCCGCGCGCCGGCTTCACGCTCGACGTGACGCTGGCGCTGCCCGCGCGCGGCGTGAGCGCGCTGTTCGGTCCGTCGGGCTGCGGCAAGACCTCGGTGCTGCGCGCGCTGGCCGGCCTGGAGCGCGCGGCCGGCCGGGTCGTGCTGGCCGGTGAAGCCTGGCAGGACGACGCCCGCGGGCACTTCGTGCCCACGCACCGCCGTGCCATCGGCTACGTCATCCAGGAGGCGGCGCTGTTTCCGCACCTGGATGTGCGGCGCAACCTGGCATACGGGCTGAAGCGCATCGCCGCGACCGAGCGGCGCATCGCAATCGACCAGGTGGTGGAGCTGCTGGGGCTGGGCCGGCTGCTCGACCGGCAGCCGGGCACGCTGTCCGGCGGCGAACGGCAGCGCGTGGGCATCGCGCGCGCGCTGGCCACGAGCCCGAAGCTGCTGCTGATGGACGAGCCGCTGGCCGCGCTCGACGCGCGCCGCAAGGCCGAGGTGTTGCCCTACCTCGACCGGCTGCACGCGGAGCTCGGCATCCCCATCATCTACGTCAGCCACTCGATCGACGAGGTGGCACGGCTGGCCGACCAGCTGGTGCTGATGGACGCCGGCCGCGTGCTCGCCGCCGGGGCTTTGCCCGACATGCTGGCGCGGCTGGACCTGCCGGTGGCCTTCGGCGACGACGCCGGCGTCGTGCTCGACGCGGTGGTGGGCGAACGCGACGCGCAGTGGCAGCTCGTGCGCCTGGACATCGACGGCGGGGCCTGCGGCCTGTGGGCCCGCGACATCGGCCTGCCGCCGGGCCGGCGCGTGCGCGTGCGCGTGCTGGCACGCGACGTGAGCCTGACGCGCACGCGGCAAAGCGGCACCAGCATCGGCAACCAGCTGAGCGGCACGATCGAGGCGATCGCCGACGACGCGCATCCGGCCCTGTCGCTGGTGCGCGTGCGCGTCGGCACGGTGCCGGTGGTGGCGCGGCTGACGAAGCGCTCGGCACACGCGCTCGAGCTGACACCGGGCATGCCGGTGTGGGCGCAGGTCAAGACCGTGGCGCTCATGGAGTGATGTCCGCATGGGCGGCGAGCTGATCAGCGCCGAGCTCAGGCTGGCCGGGCGGCTGGATGCGCGCTTCTTCGCGCTGCTCGAGGCACTGTCGGCCACGGGCTCGATCAACAAGGCCGCGCGCACCGCCGGGCTCAGCTACAGGGGTGCGTGGCTGCTGCTGGAGTCGGCGTGCAACCTGGCCAACGAACCCCTGCTCGAGACCAGCGTCGGCGGCAGCGGCGGCGGCGGCACGCGCCTGACGCCCGCAGCCAGGGGCCTGCTCGACGCCTGGCGCGCGCTGCAGGACGAACAACGCCGGTTCCTGCGCGCGCAGGAGGCGCGCCTGGCGCAACTGCCGGCGCTGGCCGGCCTGCTTCGAAGGATGTCCATGAAGACCACCGCGCGCAACCAGTTCGCCGGCACCGTCAAGGCGGTCGAGACCGGCCCCGTCTCGACGACCGTCACCCTCGCGCTCAAGAGCGGCGAGGAGATCACCGCCACGATGACGGCCGCCGCGGCGACCCGCCTCAAGCTGAAGAAGGGCAAGGAGGCGATCGCGCTGATCAAGGCCTCGGCCGTGGTGCTGGTGAGCGACTTCGCCGGCTGGCAGCTCTCGGCGCGCAACCAGCTCGCCGGCACCGTGTCGCGCATCGAGCGCGGTGCGGTGTCGTCGCTGGTGGTCTTGACGCTGCCGGGCGGCTCGGCCATCAGCGCGACGGTGACCAACGAAGGGGTCGAAGCGCTGGACCTGAAGGTCGGCGCGCCCGCCACGGCGGTGTTCAAGGCGTATTCGGTGATGGTGGCCGCGCAGCCTTGACCCGGGCGGCAGCACCCCCTGCCAGAACGACGAAGCCCGCCGGACGCAGGATCCTGGCGGGCTTCGCAGGTGCTCGGGCACCTCGGGTTTGGTTGCGGGGGCAAGATTTGAACTTGCGACCTTTGGGTTATGAGCCCAACGAGCTACCAGACTGCTCCACCCCGCGACAGAAGCTGCAAAGTATACCCCAGCCCGGCCCACTCGAGCCCGCACGCTTCGGCCGCGGCGGGCGGGAGTCCGGCACGGGTCAGGCACGGAGGGCGCCAGTGCCGTCTGCCGAGGCGCGCGCCCTTAAGATCCCGCGGACTTCATCGCACCCAGCAGCGAAAGAGCCCCGGGAGATGACGCCCACACGCAAGGTCCTGCTCGTCGACGACCACGAGCTCGTGCGCGTGGGCGTGAAGACGACCTACGGCGACCTGCTGGGCCTCGCGATCGAGTGGCTCGAGGCGACGACGCTCGCCGACGCGCTGGCCCTCTACGCCGCGCACGCCGACATCGACGCCGTGCTGCTCGACCTGAACCTGGCCGACTGCAAGGGGCTGCAGGGGCTGCGGCTGTTCATGCAGGCGCACCCCACCGCGCGCGTGGCGGTGTTCAGCGGCACGCAGGACGAGTTCGTCATCCGCCAGGCGCGCGCGCTCGGTGCCGTCGCCTACGTCGGCAAGGGGGCGATGACGTCGGAAACGCGCGAGACGCTGCTGGCGCTGCTGTCGCCGCCCGGCCGGCACGGCCTGCCGGGCGTGCCCGGCACGGCGACGAGCGCGGCGCTGTTCCCGCACCTGCCGCGCTCGGCGCTCGTCGACCGGGTGGCCGAGCTCGGGCCGCGACACCTCGAGATCCTGGAGCTCGTGCTCTCGGGCTGCACGAACCAGGAAATCAGTCAGTCGACCCAGCTGTCGCTCGGCACGGTGAAGAACTACGTCTCCTCGCTGCTGCTGGCGCTGGACGTGCGTTCGCGGTCGCACCTCATCAGCTTGTTCCGCTGACGCCGCCGTGAGCGCCCAGGCGCCGCTTGTCGATTCGTCCGCGCCCGGCAGGTCGCCGCCGGCAACGGCGCCGCGGCGCGCGCCCATCGCGGCCGCGCCGCCCGCGCCCGGCCCGGCGTTGGCTCAGCGCGTCGCGGTGCATCGCTTTACCGCCGTCGAAGGTCCGGACGCCGGCAGCGTCAGTGGCGACGCGGCGCGGTCGGTCCGGGCACGCCGCCAGCAGCTGCTGCTCAGCGCGGCGTCTCGCAGTGCCTTCGAGCAGATGCACATCGTGGGCTGGCTGCTGCTGGCACTGGTGCCGTTGCTCGGCGCTGCCGCGCCCTCGGCGTGGGCACGCGCGCCGGCCTGGCTGTGGGCCGGGGCTGCACTTGGCTGGGGGACGCTGATGCTCGCCTGGCCGCGCCGGCGCTGGCGGCCCGAGGCCTCGAGCCGGCTGCTGACGCTCCTGGCCGGCGCGGCCGCGCTGCTGGCCGCGGCCCCGGCGGCCTTGATGGCGCCGCTGGGTGCCAACGCGCATGTCGTGGCCGCGGCCTGGGTGTGGGTGGTGGCGGCCTTCGCCACCGCCGTCGCGGCCACCGTCGCGCC
>JAHCKS010000082.1 GCA_026125665.1 Rubrivivax sp. | reverse complement strand
GATGAAGCAAGACTCAGCTTCTTGTGAGCACGCCTGCTCCCGGTCGCCTGGCAGCTGTTGCGGGCACGCGTCCAGGCGCGCGCCTCACGTCAAGCGTCGTGTGCGCCTCTCAGGGGCACGCCGCAGGCAGCGCCGGGCGGCGCACGCCGCGCCGCTGCAGCCGGTACGCCAGGCGCTGCGCCGCGCGCTGCGCGGCCAGCGCCGCGCCGCCGAGCAGGCCGTTGGCGCCGCGCCAGAAGTCGTCCATCGCCTCGCGGCGCAGGCGCAGGGCCTGCTGCCGCGCCTCGTCGTGCAGGCGCGAGAGTTCTCCGAGGCGGTACTGCTCCATCCAGGGGTGGTCGGACATGGTGGGCTCCTCAGCCGGGTTCGTCACGATGGATGTGACTCTAGGCAGCCGAACGCCACCCGGAAACCGCGGCGCCACGCAAGCGGCATTGCAGTTTCTGCAAACACCGGCGCGGCCGAACGCGCCGGCATGCGCCGGCGTGCGCCGCGTGAACACGCCCTGGTCCACTGAACCAGTGGACTAGAGTCGCGCGCATGCGTCGCCCGCCCGCCACGCGGCCACCGCCGCCGCCCACTGCGCCGCTGGACCTGCACCTCGCCGACATCGCCCTGCTGCTGCGCACGGTGGAGCTCGGCTCGCTGTCGGCCGCGGCGCGCGAGCGCGACGTGCCGGTGAGCCAGGTCACGCGCTCGCTGGCGCGGCTGGAGAAGACCTGCCGCGCGCGGCTGCTCCACCGCAGCACGCACGGCCTGTCGCTCACCGACGAGGGCGCGGCCTTCCTGCCGCAGGCCCGCCGCATGCTCGAGGCGGCCGAGGAGTTCCAGGGCGAGATCGACGGCCGGCTCGCGGCGCCGCGCGGCTGGGTGCGGCTGAGCGTCAGCACCGTGCTCGCGCAGGCCGTCATCGCACCCGGCCTGCCGGGCCTGTACGAGCGCCACCCCGGCCTGCACCTGGACATCGCGGCCGAAGACCGGCTGGTGGACATGGCGCGCGAGCGCATCGACATCGCCGTGCGCACCGGCACGCCGGCCAGCGACAACCTCGTCGCGCGGCCGATCGGCGAGCTGACCCGCTCGCTCTACGCCGCGCCGGCCTACGCCAGGCGCCACGGCCTGCCGGCCTCGCCGGAGGAGCTGGCGCGCCACCATCTCATCGCCAACGGCGCCGTGCCGAGCCTGAACCGCTGGACCTACGACAAGGACAGCCCCGGCGGCGCGCAGGAACTCCTCGTGCAAGGCGGCACGCGCGCCGACAACACCGCCGTCGTCGTCTCGCTGCTGCTCGGCGGCGCGGGCATCGGCCGCATCATCGACCTCGTCGCCGCGCCGCTCGTCAAGGCGGGCGCGCTGCTGCCGGTGCTGCCCGGGCGCTTCGGCACGCAGCCGGTGACGATGTACGCGGTGATGCTGCAGGAGCGGCACCGCCTGCCGAAGATCCGCGCCTGTGTCGACTACTGGGCGCAGTGGATGCACGAGCAGGCCGCAGCCGTGCCCGTGGCCACGCCTCCCGGCGCGCGCACGAAAGGCTCGCCGCGGTGAACCCCGACATCCTGTCCGACGTGCTGCGCAGCGTGCGCCTGCGCGCCGCCGTCTTCTACTACCTGAGCTGCGGCCCGCGCTGGGCGGCCGAGGCGCCGCCGGCGGCCGAGATCGGCGCGGCCGTGATGCCCGGCGCCGAGCACGTGATGGAGTTCCACGTCGTCACGAAGGGCGGCGGTTGGGCGGCGCTGCTCGGCGAGCCGCCGATACCGCTGTCCGAGGGCGACATCCTGATGTTCCCGCACGGCGACGCGCACGTGCTCAGCAGCCACCCCGGCCTGCCGCCGCAGCGCTTCGGCACCGAGTGGACCATCGCGCACGCCGGCGACCCGCGGCCGATCCTGCTCCACCCCGGCGCGCCGCCGCTGCCCACGCCGGGCAGCACGCCCGCGGCCGACGCGCAGACGCATGTCGTCTGCGGTTTCCTCGGCTGCGACCTGCGCCCGTACAACCCGCTCGTGGCGACGCTGCCGCGCCTGCTGCACCTGCGCGCCACCGGCGACAGCGCCTGGATCGCCGCGTCGCTGGAGCGCGCGGTGCAGGCCAGCACGCACCGCCGCCCGGGCAGCCAGGTGGTGCTCGAGCGCATCAGCGAGACGATGTTCGCGCACGCCGTCAGCCGCTACCTCGAGGACCTGAGCGGCGAAGCCACCGGCTGGCTGGCGGGCCTGCGCGACCGCCATGTCGGCCGTGCCCTGGCGCTGCTGCACGAACGCCCCGCCGAGGCCTGGAGCCTCGAGGCGCTGGGCAAGGAGGTGGGGCTGTCGCGCTCGGCGCTGCACGAGCGTTTCGTGGCGCTCGTCGGCACGCCGCCGATGTTGTACCTGGCGCAGTGGCGCATGCAGCTCGCGGCGCGCCAGCTGCGCGAGACGCAGGCGAGCGTCGCCGCCATCGCGCAGGATGTGGGCTACGAGAGCGAGGCGGCCTTCGCGCGCGCCTTCAAGCGGCTGGTGGGCGCACCGCCGGCGGCCTGGCGGCGCTCGCTGCGCGGCGCCGAAGGGCGCGACGGCGGCGCGCCGCGGCCCGGGTCCCGCATCCCCTGAGCCTGCCGAGCCGCGCAGCGCGGCCTCCCCACGAGGGGGGAAGGCACGGCCCGCGGCGGACGCGCGAGCAAGAAGCCGCGACGGCCGGGCAAGGCCGTGTGCTGCACTCGCCGGAACAATCGCGGGCGATGTTCAACGACCCCGCCATCACCCCACGCGCCGAGCTGCCGTCGCAAGGCCGCGCGGCGACGCGCGCCCGCCGCAGCGGCACCCTGCGCGGGACGCCCCGCAGTGGCGCGCGCGCCGATGTCTCTGCGATGGGACCGGCGGGCGGACTCGCGAGCGGCCATGCGAACGGCCATGCCCATGGTCGCGCGCATGCCCGCACCGCCAGCGGCCTCGATGCCCGCGGCTGCCGCATGAGCGGCGCCGGCAGCACGGCGGCGCTCGAGGCCTACGAGGCGGCGCTCGCGGCTTTCGTCGGCTGGCGGGGCGGCGTCGACGCCGCGCTCGACACCGCACTCGGCGAGGCGCCCGCCTTCGTCATGCCGCACCTGCTGCGCGCCTGGCACCTCGTCTGCGGCCGCGACCCGGCGCGCATCGCCCGGGCGCGCGCCGTGTTCGAACGCGTGCTGCCGCTGCCCGCCAACGAGCGCGAGCACCAGCACCTGGCGGCCCTCGGCGCCTTGCTGCGCGACGACTACGAAGGCGCCAAGGCGCGGCTCGGCGCGCTGCTCGAGGCCCACCCGCGCGACGTGCTGGCGCTGCACGCGGCGCACTCGCTCGACTACGGCACCGGCGACGTCGCGCAGCTGCTCGCCCGCCCGGCGCGCGTGCTGCGCCACTGGTCGCCGGCGTTGCCCGGATACGCCGCGGTGCAGGCGATGCTCGCCTTCGGCGAAGTCGAGGCCGGCGACCCGGCACGCGCGCGCCGGCTGGCGGAGGAAGTGCTGGCCCAGGACGCGCAGGACCCGCGCGCGCACCACGTGATGGCGCACGTGCTCGAGACGGCCGGCCGCGCCGACGACGGCGTGACCTGGATGCACGGTCGCATCGACGACCATGCCGCGGACCGGCAGTTCTCGGTGCACACGTGGTGGCACCTGGCCCTCTTCCACCTGGGCGCCGGCGAGCCGGCCGAGGCGCTGCGCCTGTACGACCGGCGCGTGCGCGCCACCGCGTCGGCCGAGGTGGCCGACCTCATCGACGCGGCCTCGCTGCTGTGGCGCCTGGAGCTCGCGGGCGGCGAGCCCGGCGCGCGCTGGCACGCGCTGGCCGCGGCCTGGGCGCACCACGCCGAAGACGCCTTCTGCAGCTTCAGCGACGTGCACGCGATGCTCGCCTTCGCCGGTGCCGGCGACGAGGCGAACGCGCAGCGCCTGTTGCGCACGCTGCGCGCCGCCGCCGGCCGGCCCACCCGCCACGGCGAGACGACGCGCCAGCTCGGCGAGCCGGCGTGCCGCGCGCTGCACGCCTTCGCCCGCGGCGACGCCGCGCTGGCGAGCACGCTGCTGGCCCGCCTGCCGGCGCTGGCCCACCGGCTGGGCGGCAGCCATGCGCAGCGCGACGTGCTGTACCTCACGTGGCTGCATGCCATCGAGCGCGTGCGCCGGCCAATGCGCGGCACGGCATCGCGCGGCGCAGCACCACCCGGCCCGGCACTCGCCCTCGCCGCCTGATGCATCTGCCGCGCACCTCGGGCATCCGGCTGCTCGGCGTGGAACCGGCGCAGCGCGGCGGCGGCGTCGGCAAGGCGTTGACGCTGGCCTGCATCGAGCTCGCCCGCACCGCCGGCCACGAGCAGGTGGTGCTGCACACGACGCAGCCGATGCAGGTGGCCTGGGCGATGTACGAGCGGCTGGGCTTCGTGCGCCGGCCCGCGCTCGACTTCAGCCAGCAGGGGCTGCCGGTGTTCGGCTTCGGGCTCGCACTGCACCGGCACGCGGCACCGTAGAGCTGCGCAACGCGGTCACGTCGTCGGCGCGCGGACGGCACGCGCGAGACCCGGCGCGGCCGGACGGGCCGGGGACATCAGCGCGCGACCGGCACGCTTCGCAGCAGCGCATCGATGGCCGCCGTTGCGTCGGCCTGCCGGTCGAGCAGCAGGTGCCCGCCGCGCTCGAAGGCGAGCAGTCGCGCGCCGGGGATGTGCCGGGCCGCGTAGCGCGCCGGCGTGCAGGTGTCGTAGCCGTCGTCGCGCGCGCAGATCGCCAGCGTCGGCGCGCCGATGCGCTCCAGCGTCGGCCGCGGCACGCGCTGCGTCGCGGCGGTGTCGTGCAGCAGGCCGATGCGCCGCGCGCTGATCGGCAGCACCTCGTGCATCACGCGGTCGGCGCGCTGCCGCTCGGGCGGCGTGGCGGCCTCGTAGGCACTGGCGGGTGTGGCAAGCACGAAGCGCCGCACGAGCCCGGGCGCGAGGCGCGCCGCCAGCCAGTACGGCGCATCGGCCGACACGAGACCTTCGAGCAACGCCTGCGCCCACCCGGGCAACGATGGAGCCGCCTCGGCCGACGCCGGGCCTGCCACGCTGTCCATGCCTGCCGGGCCTGCCGGGCCAGCCGTGCCCGCCGAACCCTTTGCGCCGGCCTGTCCTGCGGGCGTCTCGCCGGCCGGGGGCCGGTACGCCGCCGGCACCATCAGCACGAGCGCGCGCGTGCGCGCGGCATGACGAACCGCGAACTCGGCGGCGGCGATGGCGCCGGCCGACACCCCCATCACCGCCACCCCGTCCAAACCCAGCGCGTCGAGCAGGCAGGCCAGGTGGTCGGCCTGCAGCGCGCCCGCGGGCGACCCGGGCTCCAGCTCCGCCGGCCACGGCGTGCGCAGGTAACCGAAGCGCGAGGGCGCGACGACGCGCCAGCCGCGTGCCGCGAGGTCGGCGCCGAGGGCCAGCCCCTGGTCGAAGCCGCCGCCGCTGCCGTGCACCACCAGCAGCGCCGGCGCACCGGCCGGCCCGGCCTCGCCCACTTCCACGTCGCCGCAGCGGGTGGCCACGACACGGCTGCCGGCGGCGGCCAGGCGCGCCTCGTGCCGCGCGAGGTCGGCGCGGAACTGCGAAGCGAGCCAGGCCGCGGCGACCGACGACACCAGGGCCGCGACCCCGAGGAACAGCAGGCGGACCCGCACGCGCATGCGGCAGTGTCGCGGCGCTTCGCTTCGCGCCGCTTGAGATGCGTCAGCGCGGCGGCGCTCAGCCGGCGGCCGTGTCGGCGCGCGCCGCGAAGCGGCGTGCCACCTCGGCCAGCGAGGTATGCACGCGCTCGACCACCGGCGAGCGCCCGTGCGCCGAGAGCACCAGCTCGTGCGTGGCGCGCGTCATGGCCACGTAGAGCAGCTGCAGCGCTTCGTCGATCGACTCGTTGGCCATCGGCATCGCCTGCAGCCCGGCCACGAACACGAGCGGGAACTCCAGCCCCTTGGCACTGTGCAGGGTGAGCAGCTTCACGCTCGCGCGCTGCCAGTCGAAGCGGCGGAAGGCCTGCGCGTTCATCGACTGCACGGCGATGCGCCGGCGCGCCAGCGCCGCCTCGAACGGCTTCATCAGGTAGCGCGTGCGGCACAGCACGGCCATCTCCTCCAGCGGCCGGCCGGCGGCGTGCGCGCGCTCGATGCGCTCGGCCACCAGCTCGGCCTCTTCGCGCGCGTCGCGCCCCTGCACCAGCACGGGCAGCGCGCCGCGCCGCCCGGCGCTGGCCGGCAGCACGCGCGGCACCGCGTCGTCGCCGTCACCGCCGCCCTCGCGCGCCGGCTCGCCGCCTTCCAGCAGCCCTTGCGCGCAGTGCACGGCCAGCGCCAGCACCTCGGCCGTGTTGCGGTAGTTCATGCGCAGGATGCTCGTGCGGCCGCGCGCCTCGATGCCGACGCTGGCGAAACTGAACCTGCGGCGCTTCCTGCGGTAGATGCTCTGCGCGTCGTCGTACAGCACGAGCAGGCTGCTCGTCGCCGGGTCCACCAGGCGCACCGCCATGCGCAGCCAGGCGTCGTCGAAGTCGTGCGCCTCGTCGACCAGCAGCGCGCTGTACTGCCCGCCCGGCACGAAGCCGGTCTCCAGCGCGCGCTCCACGGTGCGCACCAGCTCCTCGTACCAGGCTTCGCGGTCGCCCCGCGCCTGCGGCGGCGGCAGGCGCAGCTGGTAGCTGGCCACCACGTCCTGGCACCAGCTGTGGAAGGTGCGCACCTGCACGCGCTCGTCCACGCCGCGGCCGCGCAGCGCGGCGTCGATGCGGTCGGCCAGCGTGCGGTTGAAGCACAGCACCAGCACCGGCTGCCCGGGCCGCGCCGCCGCGGCGAGCAGCTGCGCGCGGTAGACGAGGATCATCGTCTTGCCCGAGCCCGCGGCGCCGTGGATGACACGGTGGCCTTCGCCCAGCGTGCGCGCCACCTGCTCCTGCTGCAGGTCCATCACCTGCAGCAGGTCGGGCAGCGGCGGCGGCGCCGTGTCGGGGCCCTGCGCGGCATCGCCCGAGAAGTCGAGCGCACCTTGCGCCGGCAGCCGCAGCTCGGGGAACAGGTGCCAGCGGATGCGGTCTCGCTGCGGCAGCGTCAGCGTGTGCGGGTAGCTCACCGTGAACAGGCCCCACAGGCGCTTGTGGAACTCCCCGGCATCGACGCTTTCCTCGAGGTCGTCGCGCATCAGCACCTGGTGCGCGGGGAAGACCTCACCGAAGTCACTGCCCGCGACCTCGTCGCGCGTGAGGCGCGAGAACACCACGCCGAAGCCGTACGGGAACAGCAGCTTGCCGCGGAACGGCCCTTCGGCATGGACGAGCGCCGGGTCCCGCTGCATCAGGTCGACGAGCTCCAGCGCCACGTCGCGCGCCTGGCGCAGCGGGTTCGCCTCGGTCACGCGGCCGCGCGCCGTCTGCAGCTCGGCGCGGTCGCGCGTGGCACCCACCAGCGTGCTGCGCCGCCAGTCCTTGACCTCCAGCAGCAGGACACCCTGGCGCGGACTGAGCACGACGAAGTCGGGCTGCCGGGCGCGCGGGCCGATCGGCACGTCGTGCCAGACGAGGCAGTCGTCGTCGAGGCAGCGCTTCAGCTGATGCAGCACGCGGCGCTCGCCGGCGTTGCAGCGCTGGTCGACGTTCGTCAGGCCTTGGGGGAAGAGTGCCATCGCGCAGGTGCAATGGTGCCGTGTCCGTGCGGCGGCGCACCGCCGCGGCCCCGGCGGCGGCGGTGCCGCGCGGGCAGCCGTTCACCGACCCCGGCTCCTTCGCTCTTGGGGGATGCCCGCCGCCCTCCACCCGCGGCGGGACGACGGCGCCGGGCCGCCCTTCCGACACTGGCCCGGTCATCGCCTCGTGTTCCCAGGGAGCCCGTCATGTCCGTCGACAACGCCCGCGTGCGCAAGATCATCGACCACGCCATCGCCCACGCCCGCAGCCAGGGCGCCACCGGCTGCTGCGAGAGCATCCAGCGGGCCTGGCGCAACCTCAAGGCCTGGCGCGACCAGCCGCCGGCCCCCGGCGCCACGCCGAACTCGCTCGACCTCGAGGTGGCGGCGGCCGAGAACTACATGTACGCGCGCGCCAGCGTGTGCATGGGCTTCGTCAGCCGCTTCCAGATGAACACGATGGCCATCGCCTACTACGCCACTAAGGTGGCGGGCGTGAACATGCCCACCAGCGGCAACCCGCAGAGCGCGCCCGACTCCGGCGTGCTGGGCTGGGGCGGCATCGGCTCGCAGGAAGGCGAGGCCGACCGCGCCCGCTGCAACCCGCACATCGACCCGCCGCTGTGGCGGCCGGTGAACGAGGTGATGCCGATGAACGGCCGCTACGGCCGCGCACTCGGCACGCCGGGCACGCGCTACGCGCCGCCGGCGCCGTAGCGGCGGCAGGCGGCGCGCCTAGGCGGTCGGCCGCTGCTCGAAGCCTTCGAAGGTGCCATCGTCCTCGGCGGGTTGCGCGTCAACGCGGCTCACCGCGGCGCCGCGCGGGCCGCGCCGCGCCCACTCGATCATCCGCTGCACCGCTTCGGCCGGGCCGGCGACCACCGCCTCCACCGTGCCGTTGCGCCGGTTGCGCACCCAGCCGCGCAGGCCGAGCTGCGCCGCCTGCTCGACCATGGCCCAGCGATAGCCCACGCCTTGCACGCGGCCGTGGATCACGAGGTGCTGCACCGTGGCGGGCTGGGTCATCGCCGCTCCTTCCCGGTCGAGATCTTCGCCGGGCCTGCGAAGAAAGTGCCGCGGCGCCCGCGTTGGCGGCCGCGTGGCCCGCCCGCACGCGCGCCGCGCGGCCGACAATGCGGCATGCCTGCCGCCGCACCGGCCGTCGACGACGCCCTCCGCGCCTGCCCGCAGTGCCACGCGCACATGGCGCAGGTGCGGCTGCACTCGCACACCGGCGGCCGCGTGCTGGTGGACCATTGTGCGGCGTGCCGCGTGGTGTGGTTCGACACGCTCGAATCGGTGCAGCTCTCGGGCCTGGGCTGGGTGGAGCTGCTGCGCGAGTTCGCCCGCGACGAGGGCCAGCCGCCGGTGGCGAGCCGCCCGCCCACGCTCGCCTGCCCGCTGTGCACGCGGCCGCTGAAGGCGGTGCACAACCGCACCCGCTGGGGGCGCTTTCCGGCGCAGGAGTGCCCCATCGGCCACGGCCACCTGCACAGCGACGCCGGTGTGCTGGCCGAACGTGGCCTGGTTCGGCCGCTGCTGCCGCCCGAGCGCGGCGCCATCGCCGCGCAGCGCCGCGTGCTGCACTGCCTGAGCTGCGGCGCCGCGGCCGAGGGCGACGGCGAGACCTGCCACTTCTGCGCGAGCCCGCTGCTCGTCGTCGACCTGCCGCGCCTGGCGCACGCGCTGCGCCAGCGCGGCGCCGCCGGCGAAGCGCTGCCGCCGGCCGACGGCGTGCCGCTGCGCTGGCCCTGCCACGGCTGCGGCCACACGCTGGACCCCACGCGCAGCGCCGCCTGCCCGCAATGCGGCGCCGGCGTCGTGGCGCCTTCGCTCGACGACCTGAAGCCGCTGCTGGACACCGCCGAGCACGAGCTGCGCGCCGCGGCGAACCATCCACCGAAGGCGAAGCGGCGCGCGCAGCTGCCGCCGCGCACGTGGCGGGACACGCAGCTGGCGCGGCTGTGGCGACTTTTCAGGCCGGACTAGGCCGGAAGGCAGAGCGCACGTCGACCCCGAGAAGCGCGAGGGTCTTCCACCTCTCACCCCGGCATCAGGCGTCCGCGCCCCCCACCGCACGTCCGTAGACGACCGTGTCGCCGTTCAGGCGCACCACGTCCGCCGCCAGGAGGTTGTTCAGCAGGCTGGTCACCTTGCCGTCCTCGGCGCCCGTACCCAGGAGCGACGACAGGTGCCCGCGCAACTGCTTGAGCTTCTTCGGCCGCCGGCCCGCCGCCACCTTCCTCAGGTTGACGATGACCTTGTCGACGCCGATGGACTTGCCAGGGGCAGCCCGCTTCGCCGTGGCGGCCGGCGCACCGACTTTCGCGGCAGCGGCCTTGGGGCTTGCCTGCAGGGACGCCGGCCTTGCCGCCGGTGCGCCCTTGGCCGGGGCGTTGCTCACCCCAGCCTTCTTCGCGGCTGTGGGTTGCTTCGCAAGCGCCGGCTTCTTGGTGGCTGCGGCCTTCGTCGGCGGTGTGGGTTGCCCGGCGGCCTTCACCTTGCCGGCCACCGCAGGCTTGGCTGCCGCCTTCTTCGGCGCCACCTTCTGCTGCGCAGCGCTCCTGGATGGCGCTGTCTTCGCTGGCGCCTTCTTCGCGGCCACCTTCTTCGCCGGCGCCTTCTTCGTCGGCACCTTCCGGGCCTGCGCCTTCTTGGCCGCACTCTTCGTCGCTGGCGTGCCCCCGGCGCCCGCTGCGCGCACGGCCCCGGCGGGCACAGGCTTCGTCGCAGCCTTCCTGGCCGGCTTCGCCAGGGGCTTGAAGGCGACCTGGGCGACGCGGAGGTCCAGGTCGACCGCGTGCTCGATCATCGGCCCGTAGCCGCGGTCGATGGCCACGACGACGAGCTTCGCATCGGGGTTTCGTGCCGCGAGGTAGCCGACGTAGAAGGTGAGGTGGAAGTCGAGCGCGTTCTTGCCCGGGCGCGAGATCGGCACGGGCGTGCACCGGTCGCCCATCGGCTCGAACGACGCCAGCCGCTTCACCTGGTTGGGGCTATGGAAGAGCCAGACGTGCGTCACGTCGGGCACGAGCCGCTTCACGTCTTCGAGCGTGGGCTGGTTGTTCTCGAGGTCCACCAGCACGTGCACTGCCTGCATCTCACCTCCCCTGGGGTTACGTCAAGCCATCGATCGGGGTGCTTCGCACCCGCACCACCGAGTCATGCCGCTTCCGCACCCGGCCGCAGGTCCTCGGCGATCAACCTGAACTGCTCCAACGCCGCCTCCGGGTCCTCCACGATCTCCTGCGCGATCACGTCCGGCGGCGGCAGGTTGTCGGAGTCCGCCAGCGACTCGTCCTTCAGCCAGAAGATGTCCAGGCTCGCCTTGTCGCACGCCGCGAGTTCGCTGTACTCGTAGTCACGCCAGCGCCCCTCCGGCGCCTCGGTGCTCCACGTCGCCTTGCGCACCTGCCGGTTGGCCGGGTTGTAGAGCGCCACGAACTCGTCCAGGTCCGCGCGCTTCAGCGGGTTCGTCTTTAGGGTGAAGTGCTTGTTCGTGCGCAGGTCGTAGATCCAGAGCTTCTTCGTCCACGGCGTCTCGCTGGCCGGCTTCTTGTCGAAGAACAGCACGTTGGCCTTCACGCCCTGCGCGTAGAACAGGCCCGTGGGCAGGCGCAGCAGCGTGTGCAGCTCGCACTCGTGCAGGAGCTTGCGGCGGATGGTCTCGCCGGCGCCGCCTTCGAACAGGACGTTGTCGGGCAGCACCACCGCCGCGCGGCCGTGGATCTTGAGCAGCGTCTTGATGTGCTGCACGAAGTTGAGCTGCTTGTTGCTCGTCGTCGCCCAGAAGTCGTCGCGCTCGACGATGTCCTTCTCGCTCGTGGCGCGGCCGTCTTCGCCCACGATGACGGTGCTGCTCTTCTTGCCGAAGGGCGGGTTGGCCAGCACCACGTCGTAGCGCGCGCCCGGGTCGGCGGCCAGCGCGTCGGTCACCTTCACCGGCACGCTCTTCTCGCTGCCGATGCCGTGCAGCAGCAGGTTCATCGCGCACACGCGCGCCGTGGCCTGCACCAGCTCGTAGCCGGTGAAGGCCTCTTCCTTCAGAAAGCGCTTTTGCTCGCGTGTGAGGTTGGGCTGGTGCGTCACCACATGGTTGAACGCCGCGAACAGGAAGCCGCCGGTGCCGCAGGCCGGGTCGCAGACTGTTTCGCCGGCCTTCGGCGCGATGCAGTCCACCATCGCCTGGATCAGCGCGCGCGGCGTGAAGTACTGGCCGGCGCCGCTCTTGGTGTCCTGCGCGTTCTTCTCCAGCAGGCCCTCGTAGGCGTCGCCCTTCACGTCCACGCCCAGCGCCGTCCAGTTCTCGGCGTCGATCAGGTCCACCACCAGCCGGCGCAGCTTGGCCGGGTCCTGGAACTTGTTCTGCGCCTTGCCGAAGATGAGGCCGAGCGTGCCCTTGTGCTGGCCCAGCGCCTCGAGGCAGTGGTGGTAGTGGTCGAAGAGCTCGTCGCCGTCCTTGCTGAGCAGCGAAGGCCACGAGTAGGCGGCCGGGATGATGCTGGCCTGCTTGTATGGTGGCTGCGCCCGCTCGTCGGCCATCTTCAGGAACAGCAGGTAGGTGAGCTGCTCGACATAGTCGCCATAGCTCATGCCGTCGTCGCGCAGGACGTTGCAGTAGTTCCAGAGCTTCTGGACGAGGGCCGAGGCGTTCATGGAGCTGGATCGAGCGAGTGGAAGGGAATGGGAGGGAATGGAAGGTCAATGGGACTCCAATTCCACTCCAATTGATCGCCGCCTCGGCCGCCAGCACGCTTGCAGCAGCTGCCCGCCGGTCGGTGCCCCCAGGTCACAACGCCCACTTCTCACGTCGCATCAGCCCGAGCAGGCTGATGCACGGAACCCCCAACTCGCGGCAGACATCGGGAATGAAGTGAGTGCGACGCGGCCGGTTCTTCTCGGCCGCGGGCGTCTCCTGGGTGACGACGATGCCGTCGCGCAACCGCGCAAGCGCGATGACGTAGGCGTCGGCTTCGTCATGCTCGGACTTCGGATCACGCAGACCCGGAAACTGGTCCTGGATGGTCAGGGCCCCGGCAAGCAGATCCTTGGTGGGCACGAAGATGCTGCTGTGGGTCTTGGCCCATCCCACGAGTTCCGGGGTGCCGACGGCATCGATCTCCTCGTGCACGAGCGCGGCGGCCTGGAGGCGGCCTGCCAGCACCAGTCCGGCCATGTGCGAAACGATGCTCTTGAAGACATCGGTGGGGTAGTACCTCGCCTGCCAGTCCATGAAGGCGTTGGTGTCCACCGAATAGGTGGTCTCGCCTGCGCCCTCAGGCATCGCTGCCCGCCCCTTCGCCCGGCCCGACCAGCAGTGTGCGAAGTTGATCGAAGTGCTGGAACTTCAGATCCAGATAGCGGGCAGCGTCGACCGAGGTGATGCGATTGGCGGCCATCGCCTCCAGAACCAACTTCGCGAAGGGCCGGCCGGCGCGGCCGAGCGTCTTCTCAGCCGGCGAGGCAAAGCCGCCACCACGCGCCGGCAGCGTTGCGACGTAAGCGCTCCACTCGGCGCGCCACGCCTGGTATCCGGCCCAAGAAATGTGTCCCGATTCACGCAGGCGAGTCGCCAGCGCAAGCGGCGTCAGGCGGAATCGCCGCGCCAAGCGCTGCACCTCGGCCAGAGACCATAGCCGAACCGGCGTCGGCGGCCCACCAAGGGCCTGCCGCAGCGCTTCCTCTGGCAGCAAGGCATGGCTCGCCGCCGACTCCGCGAAGCGCTCCACTTGTGACCATTCGTCCGCATTGCGCCGCTCCAGCAGCGCGGGCCGCTCCTCCTGCCCGCGCGCCAGCATCAGATGCACAAGCTCGTGCAACAGCGTGAAGGCCTTGGCCTCGGGCACCGCCTCCTTGCCATTGATGCCGACCACAGGCAGCGGCCACTCGAGCAATGAAAGGCCGCGGGCCTCTTCAAGGGTGACCTTGGTGAACTGGAAGACGAGAACGCCGGCCGCCTCGGCCGCCCCGCGCCATGCCCGCCACGCCTGCCAACCGTTGGCCCAGGCGAGCTGCGCCTCGATCGTGATACCCAGTCGATCCCGCAAGCGCCGGCCCACCGTTGCGGCTCCTTCTTGCAGGTGCGCAGCCAGGTCGAACGAGGACGGGGTCTCACCGAGTTCATCGAGCAGGTCGAGGGCCACGCTCCGCCGGTTGAGCATCTGGCGAAGGGCCAGCCGCAATGCCGGCGACTCGGCGCCCACCTCCACGCCTGCAAGCCGGCGGTACTCGGACGCCAGCGGCGGCAACTCGGGGGGCGCCGGCTGGAAGAAGATGCTCAGTGGCCGATGGAAGAAGCGCGCCAGGTTCTCGATCTGTCGGAACGTCGGCTTGCGCTCGCCTTGCTCCCAGGCGAGCACGCGCTCCGCCTTGACCTGCAGGCTCTTGGCCACCTGCTCCGGCTGCCAGCCCCCCTCGGTGCGGGCCCAGGCCAGCACATTGGGGTTGACGGGGGCGAACTCGATGGCGGACATGGCAAGGTAGAACTCAGACCGAGGATGGTACGGCCTCGTTCACGCCGGCGAACGCGCGTGCCAGCACCGCCTGCCGAAGTGCCTGCGCACGCTTGAGGTTGGCATCGACCTCGGCCTCGACGCCGCGGACGATGGAGAGGCGGTGGTCGACTTCGGCGACGATGTGGCCCTGCTCATCGAGCGGCGGCAACGGAAAGGGCTCCGCCTTGAACTTGTCAAGCGTCAGGTGTCCGATATTCGTCGTGATCGACCCCAACTTGCGCAAGACACCAGTTCGCACGTGCGAGCGGAAGACGATCTGGGCGAACTCAGGGGTGGTCTTCGCGGGCGCAGCTCGGAAGCGATGCAGGGTGCTCTGGAAGCACAGCGGCGCCTCGTAACCTCGGAAGATCGCGCTCTGACCCAGCTCTTCACTTGCGCCGCCGGAACCGTGGGCGCTCTGCGGCTCCACGCCGGTGAGTGGCGTGCCCCGTTTCTTGGCCTCGACCACGCCGCAGGCCTTGCCGCCCACGTAGAGCAGGTAGTCTGGCGAAGCCGTGGCCCGGCAGCAGCTGGAACTCGCGGATCGCCACGCCCGCCGCGGCTGTGAGGTTGGCACTGCCCAGGTCCTGCGCGGCCCAGCCGGCCGCGGTGAGCAGGCGGTCGATCTCCTGGCGGGCGCGTTCTTCGGGCTTCGGCACGGCACCTCGGGGCGAATGGCGCGGAGTGGTCCGGTCGGGAACGGAACGGCGAAGCTGGCAGCGGGGCAGGCTACCTTGAAACTCCCGCGCGGCCTGCGGGATCTTCAAGGTGCCCCGGCATCGGCCGGCTAACGGCGCGACTTCGAGCACGGCCCAACCGGCAGCCGGGCCGGGGCACTACTCCCCGAGCACGTGCCCCACCACCTGCCGCACATGCCCCCTTCGCCGGTGCTCGTACACGTAGATCCCCTGCCACGTCCCGAGCACCATCTTCCCCTCCACCACCGGCACCGAGACGCTCGTCGCCGTCAGCGCCGCGCGCACGTGCGCGGGCATGTCGTCGGCGCCCTCGCTCACGTGCTCGAAGAGCGGGTCGCCGTCAGGCACCAGCCGCGCGAGGAAACGTTCCAGGTCGCGCTGCACCTCGGGGTCGGCGTTCTCCTGGATGAGCAGGCTCGCCGACGTGTGGCGGATGAAGAGCGTGACGAGGCCGGTGGCGATGCCCGTGCTGGCCAGCCAGCGCGCGACCTGCGGCGTGATCTCGACCAGGCCGCGGCCGGGCGTGCGCACTTCGAAGGTGGTGTGGGCCTGCTGCATCAAGGCGCCTGCTTCTCGCCCTCCGCGGCGCGCCGCCACACGAGCACGAGGTTGTTGGCCGGCATCGCCACCCGCCGCTCGAACACGAGGCCGGCGCGCGTGGCCTCTGCCTGCACGTCACCCAGCCGGCGCAGGCCCCAGCGCGGGTCGCGCGCGCGCAGGTCGGCGTCGAACGCTCGGTTGCTCGGCGCCAGCGGCTCGCCTTCCACCTCGAACGGGCCGTAGACCACCAGCACGCCGCCCGCGCGCAGGTGCGCGACGGCCAGGCGCATCAGCGCCGCGCAGGTGGGCCAAGGCGAGATGTGCATCAGGTTGGCGGCGAAGACGGCGTCGAAGCGAGCGCCAGGTGAGGTGTCGACATGCGCCTCGGCCGCATCGCACGCCGCGGGCACGCCGGCCGCGGCCGCATCGCCGTGCGGTGCACGCAGGTCCAGGTGCCGCGGCGTGGCCACGTTGGGCAGTCGCGCGCACCGCTCGGCGATCACCGGCAGCGCTGCCACGTCGCCGTCGCTCGGCTGCCAGCGCCACCGTGGCTGCGAAGCTGCGAAGTGCGCGGCGTGCTGGCCGGTGCCGCTGGCCACCTCCAGCACCGTGGCTTCGGGCGGCAGCAGCGCCTGCAGCACCTCGAGGATGGGGCCCTTGTTGCGCTCGGCGGCGGGGCTGGTGGGCAGCGGCTGCGGCATGGCTGCCTGCATCGTAGAGCGGCAGGGCTCCCGTCGCGTCGCTGCACGCGTTCGCGCTGCCTGGCGCCCGCACTTCTCGCCGCGACGCCGCCCTTTCGTGCCGCCCGGCGCCCGCACTTCGCGCCGCGCCGGCACCGTTTCGCGCCACGCCGCGTCGCGCGGTCGCGAAGCGCTCGCGTGGGGCAGGCGGGCTGCCGAGACTGGCGTCGTCTTCCACCCCACGACGAGGTGTCACGATGGCCATCCACCCCTCCCACGCTACCGCCGCACGCCGCGGCGCCCTGCTTCTGGCCGCGGCGCTGCTGCTCGCACCCGCGCTGCCGGCCGCCGCGGCCGCCGACGCGCAGGCCTTCGCCGCCGCGATGGCCGAGTTCCAGCGCGCCAACGGCGGCCACGAAGCGGCGATCGAGCCCGCCGCCGAAGCGCTGGCGCGGCTCTCGCAGGCCGACCCGGCCGACCCGGTGCTGCGCGCCTACCTCGGCGCCGCCACGGCGATGCGGGCACGCACGACGATGCTGCCGTGGAAGAAGATGTCGCACGCCGAAGACGGCCTGGCGCACATCGACAAGGCGCTGGCGCTGCTGACGCCGGCGCACGACGCGCCGCTGTACCGCGGCGTGCCGGCCACGCTGGAGGCGCGTTTCACCGCCGCCACCACGTTCCTCGCGCTGCCTGCGATGTTCAACCGCGGCGAACGCGGCACGAAGCTGCTCGACGAGGTCGTGACGAGCCCGCTGCTCGAAGCCTCGCCGCTGCCGTTCAAGGGTGCGGTGTGGCTGCGCGCCGGGCTCGAGGCCGCAAAGGCCGGCCGCACCGCCGACGCGCGCCGCTGGCTGGCCCGCGCCGCCGAGAGCGGTGCGCCGCAGGCCGCCGACGCCGCCGCGAAGCTGAAGGAACTGGGATGAAGCGCGACCTCGCGGACGCGCTCGCCGCGGCGCCCGTGCCCGAGCTCGCCCCGGCGTTGCAGCTGCGCGGCGTGCGCAAGACCTATCGCCTGGGCACGCACGAGGTGCCGGCGCTGCAGGGCGTGGATCTCGCGCTGGCGCGCGGCGAGATGCTCGCGCTCACCGGCCCTTCGGGCAGCGGCAAGAGCACCATCCTCCACATTGCCGGCCTCATCGACCGGCCGGACGTTGGCGACGTGCTGCTGCGCGGCCAGCCGGTGGGCAAGCTCGACGAAGCCGCCGCCACGCTGCTGCGCCGCGAGTCGATCGGTTTCGTCTTCCAGAGCTTCAACCTCGTTCCGGTGATGACGGTGGCCGAGAACGTGGACTACCCGCTGTTCCTGGCCGGCGTGCCGTTCGCCGAGCGGCGCGCGCGCGTGGCCGACATGCTGGCCGCCGTCGGCCTGGCCGCGCACGCGGCGCACCGGCCCGATGCGCTCTCCGGCGGCCAGCGCCAGCGCGTGGCCATCGCGCGCGCTCTCGTCAAGCGCCCGGCTCTCGTCATCGCCGACGAACCCACCGCGAGCCTCGACTCGCACACCGCCGACCAGGTGCTCGAGCTGATGCGCGAGCAGGGGCACGCGCATGGCGCGGCGTTCCTGGTGGCCACGCACGACGCGCGGCTCGTCGGCCGCTGCGACCGCACCGTCTCGCTGCGCGACGGGCGCATCGAAACGGATCACGGCGACAGGAGCCCGCGATGAACGCACTCCTCAAGTGGCTGAAGTTCGCCGCGCAGAACACGCTGCGCAACCGCCGCCGCTCGGCGGTGACGGTGGGCATCGCGGCGCTCGGCACGGCGGCCATCCTGCTGGCCGGCGGCTTTGCGCTTTCCACCTACCAGGCGCTGGCGCAGGCCTCGGCACGCGCCACCGGGCACCTGGTGATCGGCAAGCCCGAGCAGTTCACGAAGGACGAGGACGTGCCGCTGCAACACGGCCTGGACGACGTTGGCGCGCTGCGCCGCCGCCTGCTGGCCGAGGACGCTGTGCGCCACGTGCTGCCGCGCGTGGAGTTCTCGGGCCTCGTCAGCAACGGCGACAAGTCCACCGTGATGATGGCCGCCGGCATCGACCCCGACGCCGAGTTCGCCGTGAAGGGCCCGTTCCTCAAGGTGGAGGCAGGCACGGTGCTGGCAGGCGGCCGAACGCTGCAGGTGATGCTGGGCGAGGGCCTGGCGCGCAGCCTGAAGGCCACGCCCGGCTCGGGCCTCACGCTGCTGGCCAGCACCACCGAAGGCGCGCTGAACGCGCTGGACGTCACGGTGACCGGCGTCTTCTCCACCGGCGTGGCCGAGATCGACAAGCGCCTCGTCTACACCGACCTGGCCACGGCGCAGAAGCTGCTCGTCACGCAGCGCATCAGCAGCCTCGGCGTGTTCCTCGGCCGCATGGACGCCACCGTGCCGATGCAGCAGCGCCTGCGCGCGACGCTGCCGCAGCTCGACGTGCACACGTGGGTCGACGAGGCGCCGTTCTACCGCAGCGTGAAGGAGCTCTACAACCGCATCTTCGGCGCGCTCGGGCTCATCATCGGCGTCATCGTCGTCTTCGTCGTCACCAACGCGATGGCGATGGCGATCATCGAGCGCACGCGCGAGGTCGGCACGCTGCGCGCGCTCGGCACGCTGCCTTCGCAGCTTGTGCGTAGCTGCGCGCTCGAAGGGCTGCTGCTCGGCGGCACCGGCGCGCTGCTGGGCACGCTGATGTCGATCGGCGTGTCGCTGGCGCTGCTCGCGTTCCCGGTGCAGATGCCGCCGCCGCCCGGGCGCAATGTAGGCTACCCGCTGCTGGTGGCCATCGACGCGCCGCTCATCGGCGCCACCGTCGGCGCGATGGTGCTGCTGGCCACGCTCGCCTCGGCATGGGTGGCGCGGCGCACGGTGAACAAACCGATCGTCGCCGCGCTGGCCTACACCTGAGCGCGGACGAAGGAGATCTGCCATGACAAGACACTCGATCAGGACCGCCGCATGGTTGGGCGCGCTGTGCGCCGGCGCCGCGCTGGCGGCGCTGAAGGCCGCCTGGGCAGCGCCAGCCGCAACGGCCGCCCCCGCCACATCGGCCATCGCAGCGACCGCCGCCACCGCGGCCACCGTGGCCGCCTCGACCACCTCGGCCCCCGACGTGCCCGCGCTGCTCAAGGCCGCCGACCGCTACCGCGCCGGCGCCGAAGCGCTGCAGGTGGAGACCGAGGTCACGGTGACCAACCGCGACGGCACGCCCGACAAGAAGCGCCGCTACACCGTGTTCGCACAGGCCGAGCGGCGCTCGCTGGTGCTGATGCGCTCGCCGGCCGAAGCGGGGCAGAAGGTATTGATGCTCGGCGACGAGTTCTGGCTGCTGCTGCCCGGCAGCCAGCGGCCGCTGCGCATCACGCCTTCGCAGAAGCTGCTGGGCGACGCCTCCACCGGCGACATCGCCACGCTCTCGTGGGCGAGCGACTACACCGGCACGCTAGTGGGCGAGGAGCCCTGCACGGGCACGGGCGAAGCGAAGCCGCGCCCGTGCCTGCACCTGACCCTGCAGGCGGCGCGCCGCTCGTCGAGCTACCAGCGCATCGAGCTGTGGATCGGCCGCGAGCGGCACGAGCCGGTGCGGGCCGAGCTGTACGTGCAATCGGACAAGCTCGCCAAGCTGGCGCACTTCGTGATGGACAAGCCGGTATCGCCGGCGCGCGTGGACGAGATGGTGCTGGTCGACCGCCTCGGCTCGCACAAGGAGACGCGCGTGCGCTACGTGTCGCGGCAGCCGAAGGCCGTGCCCGAGGCGTGGCTGAACCCGATGTTCCTGGCGCGCAACCCGGCGCTCGAGTGATGGACGGCGTGTCGCGGGGCCGCTCGCGCAGCGGCCGGGGAAACGTGCGCGCCTGCGCGGCGCTGCTCGCTGCGGTGGCGTGGCTCGGCACGACGGCGGTGCACGCCGGCGAGGCTGCGGGCGCGGCACCTGCCGCGGGTGTGCGGGGCGAGCCCCTCACGGGCGAGCTGCGGCTCGCGCACACCTCGCGCGGCGAAGCGGCGCTTGGCCCGCTCGCGAGCGCCGACGCGTTGCAGCCCGGCATCACCGCCGCGCCGCAGGACACGCTGCAGCTCGAGGCCGAGCTGCGCCACACGCTGCGCGGCCGCGCCGACGACGTGCCGGTGGCCATCACCACGAACGTGCTGCTGCGCGGCTGGCGCAGCGCCGGCACGACGCGCGGCGACGCCGCCTTCAACGAGCTGCACCTCGGCATCGACCGCGGCGCCTGGCAGTTCAGCGCCGGCCGCAAGGTCGTCGGCTGGGACGTCGGCTACGGCTTTCGGCCCAACGACTTCGTGCAGCAGGAGACGCGCCGCACGCTGCTCGCCACCACGCCGCAGGGGCGCGAGCTGCTGCAGGCCGAGGTCTTCGACGCCGACACCGCGCACGCGCTCTTGTGGGTGAACCCGCACCACGCACGTACCGAGGCCGCAACGAGCCGCGGCGCGGAGGAGAGCGCACTCGCCTGGCGCACCTACCATCGCGCCGGCGCGCTGGACGCACACGGTTTCGCGCGCTGGGGCGCGCACACCGGCGCGAGCGTCGGCGCGGCGCTCGCCTGGGTGGCCACCGACGAGCTCGAGCTGCACGCGTCTTGGCGCGCGCTGCGGCGGCACGACGGCTGGCGCATCGACCCCGCCGCCGGCGACACGTTGCGCACCGCCAACCCGTGGGCGCAGGCGACGCTCGGCGGCGCGGCGATGTGGCTCGTCGGCGCCAGCTGGACCGGCGCCGAGCAGCAGAGCCTGATCGTCGAGTACTGGCACGACGGAACCGCGCTGCCCGATGCCGACTGGGACCACTGGGCCGTGCGCAACGCGGCGCTCGCGGCCAGCCCCGCGCCCGCCGGCGCGCGCGCCGGCAACCTGGCCTGGCAGGCCACGCCGTTCGCCGCGCCGAGCCTGCGCCAGGACAACCTCTTCGTGCGGGCGGCCTGGCAGCCCGAGCGCTGGCTGCTGACGCTGGATGCGCTCTTCGCGCCGGCCGACCACGGCCGCATCGTCACCGCAGGCGCGCAGTGGCAGGGCGAACGCTGGAGGCTGAATGCCGCCTGGCGCGTGGCCGGCGGGCCTGCCGATTCGGTGTTCGTGCAGCTGCCTACGCGCCGCACGGGGCTGCTGGCCGCGACGATGGTGTTCTGAGTAACCGTCTGCGTCGTCAAGTGGCATCCCGGGGCCGTGACTGCGCTCGGCGGTCGCGAAGAAGGCGTGGGTGGCCCACGATTCGAGGCGCGACGGGCCGACGCCGTGGGGCCGCTCAGGGCATGGCACCCGAACACACGACGAAGGTCCGAGCAATGCCACCGTCGCCGCCGCGCCTCGGGTGCCATGCCCTGAGCGGCCCCACGGCATCGGCCCTCGACGTACGTGGGTGGCGTCCGTGCGGGCGGGGACTCGCTGCGCGGTGCCGCGAATGCTTGTCCGCGCGCGAAGACCACGAGCGCCTCGAGCAAGTCCGAGGTCGTGGGGGGCCGCTCAGGGCTTGGCACCCGAGGCGCGGCCACCGACCTTCGAGCGCCAGCGGCGGTCATCCGTGTGTTCGGGTGCCAAGCCCTGAGCGGCCCCCCGCGGCCTCGGACTTGCGCGCCGCGATCCCGCATGAAGCAACGTTCACCTTCTCGCGAGGCCCAGCGCGGCGTACCGGAGGCCTTCCGGCCGCCCCATTCCGCGCCACGGGCACGACATCTCGCGACCGCCGGCGGCACTTCGTCGCAGCAGCCTCGCCGGCCGTGCCGCCACCGCCGAGCATCGCGCATCGACCTCCCACCCCGGAACGCCCCATGGACACCCTCTCGCTCGTCACCACCTTCGTCGCGCGGACGCCCGTGCGGGTGTGGGCGCTGCCGGCCGTGCTCGTCGCGTCCTTCGCGGCAACGGCGAGCCTGCTGTACGGCTCGGCCGCCGGCCTGCTGGCGGCACGCGCGGCTCGCGTGCTGGCCCACGAGCGGCTTGCGGTGCCCGCAGCGGCGCAGGCGGCGTGAGACGCGAGGGCAGCCCGCGCCGCCGCGGTGCGCTCGCCGACAATCGGCCGCCACTTCGACCCCATCGCTTGCCCACCCTCGCCACCATGCCCGCCGAGCCCTGCCCCGAGCGCGACGGCAAGGGGCTCTCGCCGTTCCTGCGCCGGGGGCTGCTGAACCAGCTGGTGTGCCTGGTCATCTCGCTCGGCTTCTGGACCGCGTCGCCCGCCGGCCATGGACTCTGGGCGGCGGCGCTTTACTCGTACGTCATCGGCAACCTCATCTGGCTCATCGTCGACGGCGGCCGGCAGCTGATGGTGCGCCTGCTCGGGCCCGGCCGCGAGCGCGACTGGCCCGGCTGGCTGACGATGGCGCCGCTGGTGGCCATCGGCGGGGTCGGCGGCTACTCGGTCGGCTCGACGATCGTCGATGCGCTGCTCGGGCTGCGCTCGCCCAGCATCTTCGCCAGCCGCGGCAGCGGCCTCGTGACGCTGCTCGTCGCCGCCGCGGTGACCTACGGCTACTACACGCGCGAGAGGCTGCAGGCCGAGAAGGCCGAGGCCGAGCAGGCACGCCGCCTGGCGCTGGAGAACCAGCTGAAGCTGCTCGAATCGCAGCTCGAGCCGCACATGCTGTTCAACACGCTGGCCAACCTGCGCGTGCTGATCGGCGTGGACCCGGCGCGCGCGCAGGCCATGCTCGACCGGCTGATCGCCTTCCTGCGCGCCATGCTCGGCGGCGCGCGCGCGCAGCGCCAGCCGCTGCACGCCGAGTTCGAGCGCCTGGCCGACTACCTGGCGCTGATGGCCGTGCGCATGGGCGAGCGGCTGGTGGTGCACTTCGAGCTGCCCGCGGCGCTGCGCGACTGCGAGGTGCCTTCGCTGCTGCTGCAGCCGCTGGTGGAGAACGCCATCAGGCACGGCCTGGAACCCAAGGTGGCCGGTGGCCGCATCGACGTGGCCGCGGCGCGGGAAGGCGGCACGCTGCGGCTCACGGTGCGCGACAGCGGTGTGGGCATCGACCCGGCGGCCGCCACCACCGATTCACCACGCGCAGGGCTCGGCACGGCCAACGTGCGCGAACGGCTGGCCGCGCTGTACGGCGATGCGGCGCGGCTCGAGCTGCAGCCGCTGGACGAGGGCGGCACGCTCGCCACCGTGACGCTGCCCTTCGCCGCCACGACCGCCACCGCGACGGCCAGCGCCACCGCCGCGGCCGCGTGAACAGGCACGTGCCGGACCCGCAGCCGCGATGCCCACCGCCGCCCCACCCCCGAGCGCGCTGATCGCCGAGGACGAGCCGCTGCTCGCCGAGGCCCTGCGCGCCGGGCTGCAGCAGGCCTGGCCCGAGCTGTGCGTGGCCGCCATGGTGGGCGACGGCGACAGCGCGCTGCGCGAGGCGCTGGCGCTGCGGCCGACCGTGTGTTTCCTCGACATCCGCATGCCCGGCCGCAGCGGGCTCGAGACGGCGCAGGCGCTGGCCGAGGACTGGCCGGGCGATGCACCAGGCGATGCCGCAGACGACGGCCGCGGCGATGCGCCGTTCCCGCTGCTCGTCTTCGTCACCGCCTACGACCAGTACGCGCTGCAGGCCTTCGACGCACAGGCGGTGGACTACCTGGTCAAGCCGCTGCAGCCGGCGCGGTTGGCGGCGTGCGTGGAACGGCTGAAGCGGCGCCTCGCCGACCGCGGCCCGGCGCCGGGGCTCGTCGACGAGACGATGGCGCAGCTGCGCGCGCTGCTCGGCAGCGCCTCGGGCCTGGCGGCAGGGACGGCGGGTGCCGCCGGCGCCACGCATGCCCCCGCCAAGCCGCGGCTCGAGGTCATCCAGGCCGGTGTCGGCAACCAGGTGCACATGGTGCCGATCGACGAGGTGCTGTACTTCGAGGCCGCCGACAAGTACGTCCGCGTCGTCACGCGCGAGCGCGAGCACCTCATCCGCCTCGCGCTGCGCGAGCTGCTGCCGCAGCTCGACGCGGGCCGCTTCTGGCAGGTGCACCGCGGCCTCGTCGTGCGCGCCAGCGCCATCGCCAGCGCGCAGCGCGAGGAGTCGGGCAAGGTGACGCTGAGGCTGCGCGAACGGCCCGAGCGGCTGACCGCGAGCCGGCTCTACGCCCACCTGTTCAAGGGCATGTAGCCTCCCGGGCAAGGCCACGGGCCCGTGCGGGCCACCCCGGGTGCCGCCATCGCCCGGGCTTGGTTAGAGTGCCGGGCTCTCTCACCCCTCGCGCCCCCGCGTGCCGGGCCTCGCCGCCTGACCCGTCCTCGCCCACGGCTTTCCCGCTCCTTCCCATCCCGACTCCGGAGACACCCCCCATGCAACGCCGCCACCTTCTCCTCTGCACCACCGCCTCGGCCGCCACGCTCGCCCTGCCCGGCTTCGCCCGCGCGCAGGGGCTCGAGAAGCCCAAGGCCACCATCGCCGTGGGTGGCAAGAACCTGCTGTACTACCTGCCGCTCACCATCGCCGAGACGCAGGGCTTCTTCAAGGCCGAGGGGCTGGACCTCACGATCGCCGACTTCGCCGGCGGCGCGCGCGCGCTGCAGGCCGTGGTGGGCGGCAGCGCCGACGTCGTCTCCGGCGCCTTCGAGCACACGGTGAACATGCAGTTCAAGGGCCAGGCGATGCGCGCTTTCGCGCTGCAGGGGCTGGCGCCGCAGATCGTGCTCGGCATCAACCCGAAGACGATGCCCGACTACAAGGGCATCGCCGACCTCAAGGGCAAGAAGGTCGGCGTCACGGCGCCGGGCAGCAGCACCAACGTGGTGGTGAACTTCCTGCTCGCCAAGGTGGGGCTGAAGCCTTCGGACGTGTCGATCATCGGCGTCGGTGCCTCGCAGGGCGCGGTGGCCGCGATGACCTCCGGCCAGATCGACGCCATCAGCAACCTCGACCCGGTCATCACGCTGCTGCAGCGCGCCGGCAACCTGAAGATCGCCAGCGACACGCGCGACCCGAAGGAGGCCGAGCGCGTGTTCGGCGGCCCGATGCCCGCCGGGTGCCTCTACGCGCCGGTGTCGTTCCTGGAGAAGAACCCGAACACCGCGCAGGCGATGGCCAACGCCATCGTGCGCGCCAACAAGTGGATCCAGCAGGCCGGCCCCACGGAGATCATCAAGGCCGTGCCCGAGGCCTACCTGCTCGGCGACCGCGCCGTCTACATCGACGCCTTCCTCGCCGCGAAGAAGGCGCTGTCGCCCGACGGCATGATCCCCGAGCGCGGCAGCCAGACGGCGCTGCGCGCGCTGGCCAGCGTGGACCCGAAGATCGGCCAGGCCAAGCTCGACCTGAAGGCCGTGTACACGAACGAGTTCGTGAAGAAGGCCAACGCCAAGTACCCGAAGGGTTAGGCGTGCACGTTCCGGCGTCGCCGGCGCCCGCGCAGGCGCTGGCCCTCTCGCTGCGCGGCGTCAGCTGCACCTTCGTCAGCAAGGACGCGCCGGGCCAGCGCTACACGGCGGTGCGCGACGTCGACCTGACGGTCGGCGACGGCGAGTTCGTCAGCGTCGTCGGCCCCACCGGCTGCGGCAAGAGCACGCTGCTCAACGTCGCCGCCGGGCTGCTGGCGCCGAGCACCGGCGACGTGCAGGTGTTCGGCCGGCGGCTCGACGACCGCGCCGCGTTCCCCGACGGCCTGAACACCCGCGCCGGCTACATGTTCCAGGCCGAGAGCCTGATGCCGTGGCGCACGGCGCTCGGCAACGTCATGGCCGGGCTCGAGTTCCGTGGTGCGGCCGACGCGATGGCCACGGCGGAGGAGTGGCTGCGCCGCGTCGGCCTCGGCGGCTTCGGCGACCGCTACCCGCACCAGCTCTCCGGCGGCATGCGCAAGCGCACGTCGCTCGCGCAGACGCTGGCGCTGGACCCCGACATCATCCTGATGGACGAGCCGTTCTCGGCGCTCGACATCCAGACGCGGCAGCTGATGGAAAACGAGGTGCTGGCGCTGTGGGCGGAGAAGAAGAAGGCGGTGCTGTTCATCACCCACGACCTCGACGAGGCCATCGCGATGAGCGACCGCGTCGTCGTGCTCTCCGCCGGCCCCGCGTCGCATCCGATCGGCGAGTTCGCGGTGGACCTCGCGCGTCCTCGTGATGTCGCCGAGGTGAAGACGACGCCGCGTTTCCTCGAGCTGCACGCCGCCATCTGGGCCGTGCTGCGCGAGGAGGTGCTGAAGGGCTACCAGCAGCAGCTTCGCAAGGCCGCATGACGGCGGTCTGAACCCATGACGCTCTGGCAACGCCTCAAGCCCCGCGACGCCAACCTGCGCTGGTGGCAGGTGGGCCTGCTCGCCGCGCTCTTCGTCTTCTGGCACGTGATGACCAAGCCCGGGCTCGTGCCGCCTTTCATGTTCGACAACGACCGCCAGGCGGCGTTCTTCTTCGGCGAGCCGCTGAAGGTGTTCGAGCGCATCTGGACCTGGTTCGTCGCCGACGCCGACATCTACCGGCACCTGTGGGTGACGCTGGTCGAGACGATCCTCGCCTTCGGCATCGGCGCGGTCTTCGGGTTGGCCGCCGGGCTGTGGCTGGCGCTCAGCCCCGTGGCCAGCGCCATCCTGGAGCCCTACATCAAGGCGCTGAACTCGATGCCGCGCATCATCCTCGCGCCGATCTTCGCGGTGTGGTTCGGCCTGGGCATCGCGTCGAAGGTGGCGCTCGGCGTCACGCTCGTCTTCTTCATCGTCTTCTTCAACGTCTACCAGGGCGTGAAGGAGGTGAGCCCGGTGGTGCTGGCCAACGCGCGCATGCTCGGCGCCACGCAGCGGCAGCTGCTGCGCCACGTCTACCTGCCCAGCGCCACGAGCTGGGTGTTCAGCTCGCTGCACACGAGCGTGGGCCTGGCGTTCGTCGGCGCCGTGGTCGGCGAGTACCTCGGCAGCAGCCAGGGCGTGGGCTACCTCATCCTGCAGGCCGAGGGCACGTTCGACATCAACACGGTGATGGCCGGCATCCTCGTGCTCACCGCCTTCGCGCTGGTGCTCGACGCCGGCGTCGGCCGCATCGAGCACCGGCTGATGAAGTGGCAGCCCAGGAGCGGCGAGACGGAGAAGCTGTGAGGTGCACCTGCGCGGTCGCTTGCCCCGGGTCCTTGATCGGACGCAACCCGGCGGCCTTCGCGGCTGCCGAGAATGCGCGGCCATGAACTCACTCGGCTCATCGTTCCCGGGGTCCGGCCCGGCAAGGGCTGCGCGGGGCGCGCGGCGCGCCGGCGTGCTGGCGCTGCTGGGCGTCGCGCTCGCCGCCTGCACCGGGCAGATCGAGAACGTGCGCCCGGCGCAGGAGCTGCGCGCCGAGCGCACGCGGCCGCCGGGTTCGGTGTATCTCGGCTGGCGCGTCTTCCTCGACCGCTGCGCGCGCTGCCACGGCGTGGACGGTGGTGGCGGCAGCGGCGGCGCACCGAACCTGCTGGTGCGCGTGCGCGAGATGGGTCAGAACCGCTTCACCGACCGCGTGCTGCGCGCCTACGAGTGGGATGCCTCGGTGCCGCGCGCCGAAGGCGCGGCGCGCGAGCGCGCGGTGGACGACGTGGCGCAGCGCCGCGCCGGTGCGCTGACGATGCCCGCCTGGCAGGGCGAGCCGCGCGTCACGGCGCACATCGCCGACCTCTACGCCTACCTCTCGGCACGCGCCGAAGGCACGCAAGGGCCAGGGCGGCCGGCGCCGTAGCGCGCGGGGCCGCAAGAGCGCCGGCCGGGCCGGCCCAGCGAGGCGCCGCCGCGCCGCGGCGGCAAGCCGGCGGCGCGCGCAGAATCGCCGCCGCCGTGTCGCCGCCCATCGATCCGTCCACGCCGGCCGGCGTATCCGTGCGGCTTCGACTGTTCGGAGCGCCGCAGGTGGAGCTCGCAGGTGAACCCGGCGTCGACGCCGAACGTGCCGAACGCGCCGGCCGCGCACCGCAGGCGCTGCCCTTCGAGCGCCGCCACCAGCTCGTCGCCTGGCTGGCGCTGAAGCGCGGCTGGATCGGGCGGCCCGAGCTCGCCGCGCTGCTGTGGCCCGGGCAGGAGAGCCGGCTCGCGCTGGCCAACCTGCGCAAGGCACTGCACCGCCTGCACGGCGTGCCGTGGGCCGTGGCGCTGCAGGCGAGCGGCCAGGCGCTGCGCTTCGCCGCCGAGACCGACGTGCGGGCCTTCGAGGCGGCGCTCGCCGCCGGCCGGCCCGACGAAGCGCTGGCGCTCTACGGCGGCGACCTGCTGGCCGGCTTCGACGACGGCGGCAACGCCGCGTGGACCGAGCGGTTGCGCTTCGAGCGCGAGCGCCTGCGCACGGCCTGGCGCGACGCGGCGCTGCGGCGGCTG
>JAHCKS010000081.1 GCA_026125665.1 Rubrivivax sp. | reverse complement strand
CGGCGGCGCCGGCGGCGGATCGGCCGGCGCCTCGAGCAGCTGCGCCTGGTTGCGCCGGTAGTCGACGAGCATCGTCAGCGCCTGTACCGCCTGCTCGGGCGTGTCGTACACGGGCACGCCGGCCTCGATGAAGAGGGCGCGCGCCTCGGTCACCGCGCCGGCGCCGAGCCAGCAGCTGGCCAGGCGCCCCGGGTACTGCTTCAGCACCGGCACCAGCCCGGCGGCGATGTCGCGCGCCGGCACGATGGCCGTCGGCGCGTGCATGAACAGCACGGTGCCTGTCTCGGGCGCGGCCAGCAGCGTCGAAAGCGTGTGCACGTAGCGCTCGACCGGCGCGTCGCCGATGATGTCCACCGGGTTGCCGCGCGACCAGTTCGCGGGCAGCCCGGCGTCGAGCGCGGCGATCGTGGCCGGCGGCAACGTCGCCAGCTCCAGGCCCGCGGCGGCCGCGGCGTCGGCGGCCAGCACGCCGGCGCCGCCGCCGTTGGTGACGAGCGTCAGCCGCGCCAGCACCTCGGTGTCGGTGAGCCGGCCGGCGGGCTTGAAGCGCGTCAGCATCTCGGCGGCGACGAAGAGGTCCTGCAGCGTGTCCACGCGCAGCATGCCGGCGCGCCGCACGGCCGCGTCGATGACGAGGTCGCTGCCGGCCAGCGCCCCGGTGTGCGAGGCGGCGGCGCGCTGCCCGGCGCTGCTGCGCCCGGCCTTCACGACGAGCACCGGCTTGTTGCGCGCCGCGGCGCGTGCCGCGCTCATGAACTTGCGCGCGCCGGCCAGCGACTCGGCATACAGCAGCACGGCGCGCGTGCGCGCGTCGCTGGCCAGCCAGTCGAGCATGTCGCCGAAGTCGACGTCGGCGCCTTCGCCGAGCGAGACGACGCGCGAGAAGCCGATGCCGCGCGCGCGTGCCCAGTCGAGCATCGCCGTGGCCAGCGCGCCGCTTTGCGAGACGAAGGCGAGCGAGCCGGACTGCAGCGCGCCCGGCGGCGCGAAGCTGACGTTGAGCCCCGCCGCCGGCGACAGCAGCCCCAGGCAGTTGGGGCCGAGGATGCGCAGCACGTGCCGGCGCGCCGCGTCGAGCATCGCCTGCTTCTGCGCCGGCGAGAGGCCGGCGGTGAGCACGACGGCGGCGCGCGTGCCGCGTTCGCCGAGCTCGGCGATGATGCCGGGCACCGTCCCGGGGGGCGTGGCCACCACCGCCAGCCCCGGCGCGGCGGGCAGCGCGGCGATGTTCTCGAAGGCCGCGTCACCCTGCACCTTGCGGTGGCGTGGATTGACCGGCCAGGTCGGCCCGGCGAAGCCGCCCTGGCGCAGGTTGCGCCAGACGGTGTGGCCCACGCTGCCTTCGCGCGCCGAGGCGCCGATCACGGCAACCGAGGCGGGTTCGAAGAGGTCGTCGATGTGGCGGATGCTCATGAGTGGCCCAGCGGCCCTCTCGGGCCTGTCTCGTCGCGAGCGCGGCGGCGCGTGCAAACGCGGGCGGCGCCGGGGGCCGCGCCCTGGTGCCGCAGAATCCGGGCCAGTCTATGCGCGGTGGCTGGCACCTCCATGACGGGGCGCAAGGGCACGCGCCCGTCAGGGGCGGGGCGGGCACGCGTACGCGTACGCGATCGTCGCACGCCGAACGCTGTGGCCCGGACGGCGCGGCCTGCCGGGTGGCGCGGCGCTCGGCACGCGCCTGAGCGGCGCGCCGCGGCGGGCGCGGTGCATGTGCCGGCGGCGCGGGGTGCACGTGGGCTGCGCGGCCCGGGCGTGCACTAGAGTCGGCGCATGCCCGCTCCTTCTCCAGCCGACGATGCGCCGGCGGCCCTGGTCACCGGCGCGGCGCGCGGCATCGGGCTCGCCACGGCGCGCCGTTTCCTCGCCGCCGGCATGCGCGTGGCGCTGCTCGACATCGACCGCGACACGCTCGCCGCGGCGCACGCCGCCCTGACGGTCGATTTCCCGGCCGAGGCCGGTGCCGGGCGCGTGCTGGCGCTGCCGGCCGACGTGGCCAGCGAGGCCGACGTGCGCGCCGCGGTCGCCCGCATCGAGGCCGCCTTCGGTCGCCTCGACGCGCTGGTGAACAACGCCGGCATCGCCGTCTTCAAGCCGATCGCCGAGACCACCCCTGCCGAGTGGCAGCGCGTGCTCGACGTCAACCTCACCGGCCCGTTCCTGTGCACGCAGGCGTGCCTGCCGCTGCTGGCGCGCGCTGGCGGGCGCGGCGCGGTGGTCAACATCGCCAGCATCTCCGGCCTGCGCGCCAGCACGCTGCGCGTCGCCTACGGCACCAGCAAGGCGGCGCTGATCCACCTCACCAAGCAGCAGGCAGCCGAGCTCGGCGCGATGGGCATCCGCGTCAATGCCGTCGCGCCGGGGCCGGTGGACACGGCGATGGCCAAGGCCGTGCACAGCGCCGCGATCCGCGCCGACTACCACGACGCCATTCCGCTCGGCCGCTACGGCAGCGAGGCCGAGATCGCCGCGGCCGTGGTGTTCCTGTGCAGCGAGGCGGCGAGCTACGTCAACGGCCAGACGCTGGCGGTGGACGGCGGTTTCGACGCGACGGGCATCGGGTTGCCGAGCCTGCGCGGCACGCGGCGCGACTGATACGACTTCGGGATCGGGCGAGTAGGTCGTACGCCGACGGACCGCGGCGGGATCGGGACGGCGGGGCACCCTGCTCCGCGAATGTCCTCTTCTGGCGGCCCAGCTTCGCTGGTCCCCCAGATGCCCCCTTGATTTCGCTGCGCAGGGCACCCCGCCGTCCCGATCCTGCACCCGCGGTGGCATCCCATCGAGCACAGACCACGGTGCCACGCCGAGGGCGCCGGGTGGTCGGCGCAGCGAAATCAAGGATGCATTCGGGGGACCAGCGAAGCTGGGCCGCCGAAAAGGGACATTCGCGGAGCCGACCACCCGGCGCCCTCGGCGCGCCACGACCTCGCACGACCATGTTGTCGAACTCAGCTGCGCATGACACGCGCACTGGCCGCGGCGTGCAGCAGCGCCGCCGAGCACAGCCCGTGGTGGCCGGGCCCGAACTGGCCCCGTTTTGCCCCGTTGTTGCGCTCGTTCGCCTGCAGCGCGCTGCCTAGCATGCCGCGTGATGGCGTCCGTCCGTGCGGCCGCCGCTCGCTGCTCCTCGCTCCATGGCTGCCGTCGAATCCCCCGTTGCCGAAGCCGTTCCCGCCGTTGTCGTCGCGGGCGGCGTTGCGCCGGCCGCCGCGAGCGCCGCTGCGGTGGCACGCCTGCCGCTCGGCGAGCTGCTCGAGCGCGCGCAGGGGCTCGCCGCGCGTGGCCAGGGGCGCGATGCAGCCGCGCTGTACGAGGCCTGGGTCGAGCACAACCCGCAGGCGCCGCACTGGGCGGTGGCCTGCTTCAACTGGGGCACCACGCTGTCGGCCGCCGGCGACGAGCTCGGCGCCGAGCAGGCCTACCGCCGCGTGCTGGCGCGTGTGCCGGGCTTCGCGCCGGCGCTGCTGAACCTCGGCCACCTGCACGAGCGGCGCGGCGCGGCCGACGAGGCGCTGGAGTGCTGGCGCGAGGTGCGCGACCTGCAGCCGGCGCCGCAGCTCGAGCACCGGCTGCACGCATTGAACAACCGCGCCCGCCTGCTCGAGCAGCAAAAGCGGCTGCCCGAGGCCGAGGCCGAGATGCGCACGAGCCTCGAGCTGAAGGCGGCGCAGCCCGACGTCATCCAGCACTACGTGCACGTGCGGCAGAAGCAGTGCGCCTGGCCGGCGGCACAGCCGGTGGGCGAGGTGACGGAGTACCAGCTGCTCACCGGCACGTCGCTGCTGGCGATGATGGGCCTCTCGGACGACCCGGCGCTGCAGCTGCTGGCCGCGCAGCGCTTCGTGCACGAGAAGGTGGGCAAGCCGCCCGCCGTGCCGCTGTGGCGGCAGTTCGGCGCCGACCGGGCGAGGAAGAGCCCGGCTGCCAACGCGCTGCCGGACGAGGACGCGCGGCTGCGCATCGGCTACCTCTCGGGCGACCTGCACACGCACGCCGTGGGGCTGCTGACGGCCGAGCTCTTCGAGCTGCACGACCGCGCGCGCTTCGAGGTCTGGGCCTTCGACTGGACGCCGCCTTCGGCGCAGCCGCTGCGCCAGCGCATCCTGCGCGCCATCGACCGGCACGTGCCGCTCGTCGGCGTCGACGACACCGCGGCGGCGCGGCGCATCGCCGAGGCCGGCATCGACGTGCTCGTGGACCTGCAGGGCCTGACCAACGGCGCCCGGCCCGGCATCCTCGTGCAGCGGCCGGCGCCGGTGCAGGTGAGCTACCTCGGGCTGCCGGGCACCTCGGCGCTGCCGGGCGTGGACTGGATGCTCGCCGACCGTTACGTGATGCCGCCCGAGCTCACGCGCTTCTGCAGCGAGCGGCCGATCCACCTGCCGCACTGCTACCAGGTCAGCGACCGGCAGCGCGAGGTCTCGCCGCGCGAGACGCAGACGCGCGCGCGCTACGGCCTGCCCCGGAAGGGCGAGGGAAGCGAGGGCTTCGTCTTCTGCTCGTTCAACAACAACCACAAGTTCACGCCGGAGATGTTCGGCGCGTGGATGCGCATCCTTGCCGCCGTACCCGGCAGCGTGCTGTGGCTGCTGGCCGACAACGACACCGCACGCGCCAACATGGTGGCCGCCGCGCAAGGCGCGGGCATTGCGCCCGAACGGCTGGTGTTCGCGCCCCGCGTCTCGCCGGCCGACTACCTGGCACGTTTCACGCTCGCCGACCTCGTGCTCGACACCTTCCCGTTCAACGCCGGCACGACGGCCAGCGACGCGCTGTGGATGGGCACGCCGATCGTCACGCTGTCGGGCCGCACGTACATCTCGCGCATGGCCGGTTCGCTGCTCACGGCGGTGGGCCTGCCCGACCTCGTGACGACGAGCCTCGCCGAGTACGAGCGGCTGGCCGTCACGCTCGGCCGCACGCCGGCACGCGTGGCGAGCCTGAAGCGCTACCTGGCCGAGCACGGCCGCACGTCGCCCCTCTTCGACGTGCCGGCCACCGTGCGGGCCATCGAGGCCGAGTTCGAGCGCCTGGCGCGCGCCGCGCGAGACCCGCGCACGGCGCCGGCCGAAGGCTGACGGCGCCAGGCCACGAGAAGGCTCGACGCGCCGGCTCCTCGATCCACGATGTCGCTGCAAGCCGTTCCCGCGCTGCCGCCGGCCCCTGCCTGGGACCTGGAGAACGACGCGCTCGCGCATGCGCTGGCGTGGCTGACGCGCCACCACGGCCGCGAGCGCACGGCCCACTCGCTGCTGGCCGGCCAGCCGATCGAAGGCCGCATCGGCCCCGACCAGGCGCTGCGTGCGCTGCGCGAGGCGGGGTACACCGCCGGCCTCGTGCAGCGGCCGCTGGCCGAGCTGCACCCGCTGCTGCTGCCGGCGGTGCTGCTGCTCAACGAAGGCGACGCCTGCATCGTCACGGCGCGCGACCCGGCCGACCCGGGCCGCTACGAGATCGTCATGCCCGGCCCCGAGCACCACGCGTGCTCGGCCAGCCAGGCCGAGCTCGAAGCCGAGTACAGCGGCGTCGCCCTCGTCGCCACGCCGCAGCCGGCGCCCGAGACGGCGCGGCGCACCGAGAGCGCCGAGGAGGCGGCGGCGCTGCACGACCCCTCGCGGCACTGGCTGTGGGGCACGCTGCGCCGCTTCGTGCCCTACTACCGCTCGGCGCTGCTGGCGGCGTTCCTGTCGAACCTGCTGATGCTGGTGACGGGCCTGGCGACGGCGGTCATCTACGACAAGGTGATTCCGCACCAGGCGTTCGTCACGCTGTGGGCCATCGCCACGGCCTGTGCGCTGGCCATCGCCTTCGACCTCGTCGCGCGGCAGCTGCGCGCCTACCTCATCGACATGGCCGGGCGCAAGGTGGACCTGATCGTCGGCTCGACGCTGTTCCGCCAGACGCTCGGCCTGCGCATGGAGTACCGGCCCGACAGCGCCGGCGCCTACGCGCACCACCTGGCCCAGGTGGAGCTGGTGCGCGAGTTCTTCGCGTCGGCCACGCTGGCGGCGCTGTCGGACCTGCCCTTCATCGTGCTCTTCATCGCGATGGCCTTCGTCATCGGCGGGCCGCTCGGCTGGGTGCCGGCGCTCGCGGTGCCGACGCTGCTCGTCATCGCCTGGCTGATCCAGGGGGCGCTCAGGCGCGCGATGACACGCCACATGCGCCAGACGGCCGACCTGCACGGCGTGCTCGTCGAGGCCGTGGACGGCCTGGAGGACCTGAAGGCCGCCGGCGCGCAGGGCCGCTTCCTGCGCCGCTACGAGGAAGCGACCGTCGCCGCGGCCGAGGCGGCGCTGCGCTCGCGCAAGATCTCGAGCTGGACGATGAACCTCTCGTCGGTGTCGCAGCAGATCGTGACGGTGGTCATGCTGGTGTGGGGCGTGTGGCTCATCGACGCCAAGCTCGTGACGGCCGGCGCGCTGATCGGCGCGGTGATGTTCGCCACGCGCGCCGTGGCGCCTTTGATGAGCGTGGTGCAGCTGGCCACGCGCTACCAGGGCGCGCGTGCGGCGATGCGCGCGCTCGACCGGGTGATGAACCAGCCGGTGGACCGCGAGGAGGGCAAGGCCTACGTGCCGCGGCCGGAGCTCACGGGCCGCATCGGCCTGCGCGACGTGGGTTTCGCGTACCCCACGCCGGGTTTCGCCGACCGCGAGCCGGGCCCGCGCGTGCTGAAGGGCGTGACGCTCGCGTTCCAGCCGGGTGAACGGGTGGCCGTGCTCGGGCGCATCGGCTCGGGCAAGAGCACGGTGCTGCGGCTGATGGCGGGCCTGTACCAGCCGACCGAGGGCATGGTCGAGGTGGACGGCATGGACCTGCGCCAGATCGACCCGGCCGACTACCGCGCCCGCGTGGGCTTCGTGGCGCAGGACCCGCGCCTCTTCAACGGCACGTTGCGCGACAACATCCTGCTCGACCGGCCCACCGCCGACCCTTCACGGCTGGCGGACGTGGCGCGGCTGACGGGGCTGGACCGGCTCGTGGCCTCGCATCCGCAAGGCTGGGAGCTGCCGGTGGGCGAAGCGGGCGCGCTGCTCTCCGGTGGCCAGCGGCAGCTCGTGGCGCTGGCGCGCTGCCTCGTGACGCGTCCGCAGATCGTGCTGATGGACGAGCCGACGAGCTCGATGGACGCGCAGAGCGAAGTGGCGTTCCTGCGCCAGCTGAAGGAAGCGATCGGCGGCGCTGCGTGCACGCTGGTGATGGTGACGCACCGGCCGGCGGTGCTGGAGCTCGTCGGGCGCATCGTCGTGATCGATGCAGGGCGCGTGGTGATGGATGGGCCGAAAGCGCAGGTGCTGGCGGCGCTGTCCGGCGCGAAGCCGGCGGCGGCGCCTAACGCGGCGGTGGCCGCGCCGAGCAACCTGCACATGCATCCGAGTGCGCAGCCGGTGCAGCGGGAGGCGTCGGTGTGAGGGGTGCTGTCGTGCGCGGTCGTGGGTGGTGTTCGAAGGTCGAGGCGGCAAAGGGCTGTGCGGGCCCGGTGCGGCGCGGCATATGCGGCGGTCGTCGCGCTGCGCGCGCCGACTGCCCTGCGCTGCTCGGTCTTGTGGCCCACGCGCGGAACTCGTTGCACTCGCTTCGCTCGTGCCACTCGGACAGCCGCGCGAGTCAGAAGTGGGAGCGCGCGAGTACGCGCGCGGGCCACAAGCCCTGCGCTGCTCGGCGCCGCAAGTGCCGCGCCGCACCGGGCCCGCACAGCCCTTTGCGGCATCGCTCGTGGTCCTCGTCGAGAACAGCCCACGATGCCGGCAAGGCTGCGGGCGGGAGGGTGGCGGGGCGCACTTGCGGCGCCGAGCAGCGCAGGACTCTTGGCCCGCGGGCGTACTCGCCCGCATCCACATCTAGCTCGCGCGGCTGTCCGAGTGGCACGAGCGAAGCGAGTGCAACGAGTTCCGCGCGTGGGCCAAGAGTTCGAGCAGCGCAGGGCAGTTCCGAGCGTCAGCGAGGAACCGCCGCATATGCGCCCCGCCACTCTCCCGCCCGCGGCCTTGCCCGCCACCATCTGGCCCGCCCCGACCTTGCCTGCCACCAGCCGCAAGCGCGGACCCAAACGGCATGACCCTCCGCCTCGAACCCGGCGATCTTGCCTACCTCACCCCCGTGCGCGGCGCGCACGTGGTCGAGGCCGCGCCTGCGGCGATGTGGGCCGTGTACCTGATGTTCGCGCTGATCGCCGCAGCGCTCGGCTGGGCCTCGGTGGCCGAAGTGGACATCGTCGCCAAGGCGCCGGTGCGCATCATCCCCGAGGGGCGCGAGCAGTACGTCGCCAGCCTCGAAGGCGGCATCCTGCGCGAGCTCTCTGTACGCGAGGGCGAGCAGGTGCGCCAGGGCCAGCAGCTCGCCACGCTCGACCCGACCCGCGTCGAGGCGCAGCAGGCCGAAGGCCAGGCCAAGCGGCTGGCGCTGCAGGGTGCCGTGGCCCGGCTGACCGCCGAATCGACCGGCAAGCCGCTCGCCTTTTCCCCCGAGGTGAAGAAGTCGGGCGCCATCGTGCAGGGCGAGACCGAGAGCTACGCGGCGCGCAAGCGCGCCCTCGACGACGCGGTGGCGGCCAATCAGCGCAGCATCGCGCTGCTCGTCGAGGAGCTGAACGTCGCCGAGCGCATGTCGCAGCGCGGCCTGATGAGCGAGGTCGAGGTGATGCGCCTGCGCCGGCAGGTGAACGACCTGCGCCTCGCGACCTCCGAGCGCATCAACCGCTTCCGCCAGGAAGCGAGCGCCGAGCTCGTGCGCGTGCGCACCGAGCTCTCGCTGCTCGAGGAGCAGATGGTCGTGCGCGACGATGCGCTCAGGCGCACCGTGCTCGTCTCGCCGGTGAACGGCGTCGTCAAGCAGATCAAGAACAACACGGTGGGCGGCGTCATCGCCGCCGGCGCGCCGCTGATGGAGATCGTGCCCGTGGGCACGCGCGTGCTCGTCGAGGCGCGCGTGAAGCCCGCCGACATCGGCTTCGTCAAGGTCGGGCAGCCGGTGGCCATCAAGCTCTCGGCCTACGACCCGACGATCTACGGCGCGCTGCGCGGCAAGGTGCTGACGATCAGCCCCGACGCACTCGGCGACCCCGAGCGCGCCGCCAACGCCGACGGCACCTGGTACCGCGCCCTCGTCGACGCCGACCGCGAGAGCTTCAAGGCCGGCGACGGCAAGCGCGCCCGCCCGCTCGAGGTGCTGCCCGGCATGACCGGCACCGCCGAGATCCGCACCGGCGAGCGCACGGTGCTCGAGTTCCTGCTGCGGCCGATGCTGCGCACGCAGGAGGCGTTCCGCGAGCGCTGAGGCTTCGCGAGGCCGCGAGGCCGCGAGGCCGCGAGGCGGCGCGGCCCCCGCGCGCCTCGCTTCGGGCGGCCTCAGGCAAGCGCGCCTGCACCGCCGCGGCCGAAGTGCACGTGCCCCAGGCGCCACATCTGCGCCAGGAACTCCCGCACCCGCGCATCGCGCGTGCCCGGCGGCACCTGGGCCAGCGCCGGCAGCGCCAGCAGCTGCCCCGCCGTGCGCGAGCCGTCGGCTCCGTCGAGCAGCGCCGCCTGGCCGGGCCCGAGCTCGATCGTCTGCGCCCCGCGTCGGTAGAGGACGTCGTTGCCCTTCGTGCCGGCGCGCTGCAGCCCGGGCGCGCGGTGCGGCACCAGGTCCGGCCATCCGGGCGTGTCGAAGTCTGCCGGCGTGATGGCGGTGCCGGCCGGCCCGCCGACCGCGGCCTCGTCGCGCGCGTCCCGCGCGACGAAGACATGCATGCCGAGGTTCAGCGTCAGCATCTCGACCGCCGCCCACTGCTCGCGCGCCGGCAGCGCGGCGACGGCGGCGCGCACGTCGGGCGCGAAACGCGCCAGCGCCGCATCGGCGAAGTAGTGCGCGTTGTCGACCCAGCCGCCGAAGGCGAGGCCGGCGCGCTCGAGGAAGTCGAACACCTGCGGCACGGTGTAGGCGCGGTCCTGGGGGTGCAGGAACGTGTCGACGAAGGCGGTGTCGTGGGCCAGCTCGGCCGCGCCGCGCAGGTACCACCGCGCGAAGTGGTGTTCGGGCAGCTGCTCGACGAGCCGGCGCGCGAAGGCCACGCCCGCGGCGTCCTGCCCCACCTTCAGGCGGCGCAGCACGTCCTGCAGCATGTACACGCCCGTGCGCGCCGTCGCGCCGTAGAGCATCAGCGTCATCGCGCCGCCGCGTGCCAGCACCGAGGCCAGCGCGCGCAGCCCTTCGTCGGGGTCGGCCAGGTGGTGCAGCACGCCCGAGCAGACGATGCCCTCGAACCGGCGCCCGAGCGAGGCCACCTCGCGCAGGTCGCCGCGGAAGAGGCGCAGGTTGGCGAGGCCATGCCGCTCCTGCAGGAAGCGCTCGTGCGCGAGGCTGGCCTCCGAGAGGTCGACGCCCGTCACCTCGCAGTCGCGGTTCGTGAACGCGAGGTAGGCCGCCTGCAGCGTGCCGCAGCCGGCCGAGAGGATGGCCGGCGCACGCCCGGCGGGCTTCGGCCGGCCGCGCGGCCACAGCAGCGCCGCGTAGTCGGCAGGGTTGCCGAGCTCGAAGTAGCCTTCGGCGATCTTCGCCGCGAGGTCGGTGACGGGTGGCGGGTAGGCCCAGGCCTCGTACTGCCGCGCCACCGAACGGGTCACGTCGTCCATCACGCCGGCCCCGTGCGGACCTCAGCCGAACCAGCGCACGCCGAGCACCACCACCCACGTGAGCCCGGCGAGCAGCAGGCTCAGCAGCACGGCGGCGCTGCCGAGGTCCTTGGCGCGGCCGAGCAGCGGTCGCAGCTCGACGCTCACGCTGTCGGCCAGCGCCTCGATGGCCGAGTTGACGAGCTCGACGATCCACACCAGCAAGACGACGGCGGCGAGCGCCAGGGCCTGCAAGGCCGTCGGCGCGAGCCATGGCGCCAGCAGCAGCATCGGCACGCCGAGCGCCAGCTCCTGGCGGAAGGCGGCCTCGTGGCGCAGCGCCGAGGCGAAGCCGGCGCGCGAGTAGCCGAGCGCGCGCCAGATGCGGCCGAGGCCGCCCCGGCTCTTGTAGCCGGTGGCGTCGTCGGTGCCGACGGCACCGGCGTCTTCTCCGCTGCGGGCCGGCGAATCCGCTTCGCCGCGACCCGGTGGCTGCGGCGCCATCATCTCGGACGTCTCAGGCCGCGCCCTTGTCGCCACCGCCGCCCGGCGCGGTGGAAGGGGCCTCGGCAGAGGCGGACGGCCCGCTGCCCGCCCCGCCGGGGTGGTCGGCGGCCGCGGCAGCCGCCTCAGGCGCCTTGGTCGTGCGGATGAACATCTTCGCGGCGATGATGCCGAGCTCGTAGAGGATGCACATCGGCACCGCCAGCGCCAGCTGCGAGATCACGTCCGGCGGCGTGACGACGGCGGCGATGATGAAGCTGGCGACGATGAAGTAGCCGCGGAACTTCTGCAGCTGCTCGACGCTGACGACACCGATGCGCGCCAGCACGATCACCGCCACCGGCACCTCGAAGGCGATGCCGAAGACGAGGAAGAGCGTGAGCACGAAGCCGAAGTACTGCTCGATGTCCGGCGCGGCGGTGATGGCGCTCGGCGCGAAGGCCTGGATGAACTTGCTCATCCCCGGGATGACGAGGAAGTAGCAGAAGGCCACGCCGGCGATGAAGAGGATCGTGCTGCTGATGACCAGCGGCAGCACGAGCTTCTTCTCGTGCGAATAGAGCCCCGGCGCGACGAAGGCCCACACCTGGTACAGCACGTACGGCAGGGCCACCATGAACGAGGCCATCAGCGTGATCTTCAGCGGCACCAGGATCGGCGAGATCACGTTGGTGGCGATCAGCGTCGCGCCCTTGGGCAGGTGGGCCACCAGCGGCGCGGCCAGGAAGTCGTACAGGCCGGCGGGCCCGGGCCACACGCACAGCGCCGCGAAGGCGATGCCGATGGCGATGAACGCGCGGATCATTCGATCGCGCAGCTCGATCAGGTGCGAGACGAACGGCGCCTCGGTGCCCTCCAGCTCGTCCTTCGCAGCGGCGCCCGGGCCGGTGGTCGATGCGTCCTTCGGATCCGTGCCGGGCTCGCTCATCGCGGCTTCACGGGCTGCGGCCGGTGCCTCGCCACGCGCGCCGCGCCGGACTGCGCGTGCGTGCGCACGCCGTTGCGTCGCTTGTACCACTGCGGCGTCGCGCCGCGCTTCAGTCGCCAGTTCTTCTTCGGGTGGCGGTACTCGGGCGGCGGTGCGGGCGCGGGCAGCGCTTCGCCGCCGCCGTAGGCCGGGTCGCCGCTGCCGTCGCCGAGGCCGGCCGTGGCCTGCGACCAGTCGTTCTCGAAAGCCGTGCGCGCCGAGTCCACCTCCTGCCGCACGCTGGACTCGACGTCGCGCGCCGCCTGCTCGAACTCGGTCTTCATCTTCTTGAGCTCGTCGAGCTCGATGCTGCGGTTGACCTCGGCCTTCACGTCGGCGACGTAGCGCTGCGCCTTGCCCAGCAGGTGGCCCATCGTGCGCGCCACGCGCGGCAGCTTCTCGGGGCCGATGACGATGAGCGCCACCGCGCCGATGAGCGCGATCTTGTCGAAGCCGAAGTCGATCATGCTGCGGGCGGTGTGCCGGCGCGTGCGCCCTCGCCGCGAGCGGGAGGTGCCCGCCGCGCGCCGGGCTCGCGCGGCTAGCTCTTGGTCTTCGCCTCGACGTCGACGGTGTTGGCGTCGGCCTTCTTCGCCGCGGTCACCTGCGCCGGCGGCTCGGCCGCGGGCGTGCCGCCTTCACCTTCGGTGCCGGCCTTCATGCCGGCCTTGAAGCCCTTGACGGCGCTGCCGAGATCCTCGCCGATGTTGCGCAGCTTCTTGGTGCCGAAGATCAGCACGATGACCAGCAGCACGATCAGCCAATGCCAGATGCTGAACGAACCCATGACTGTGACTCCACGAAAGGGGATCGATGATTCTAGGGGAGGTGCCCGAGCGGATCGGGCCTTGCCGGGCCGCTCGACACCCTCGGCGTGCGACGGGTTGCCTTCGGCCCGGGGCCTGCGCCGGCTAGCCGCGGGCCCACGGGCGCGGGCCGCCCATGACGTGCATGTGCAGGTGGTAGACCTCCTGCATGCCGTCGCGCCCGGTGTTGATGAGCGTGCGGAAACCGTTGCTCACACCCAGTTGCTTCATCAGCCGCGGCGCCAGGCCGAGCATGGCGCCGAGCATCGCGTCGTGCGCCGGCTCGACATCGGCCAGCGTGGCGATGTGCTGCTTCGGGATGATCAGCACGTGCACCGGTGCCCACGGGTTGATGTCGTGGAAGGCGAGCAGTTGCTCGTCCTCGTACGCCTTCTTCGCGGGGATCTGCCCGGCGACGATCTTGCAGAAGATGCAGTTCGGGTCGGAGTGGCTCATCGGTCGTCTCGCTCTCGGTTCCTGCGGTGGCGCGGAGGGCTTCAGGCCGCCGGCACCGGCATCGGCCGGTTCTCGGCGAAGGCCCACCAGCCGCGCACGAAGCGGTACAGGTACCACATGCCGATGACGAACCAGGCCACGTAGCCGGGGAACACGAACAGCAGCCACAGCGGCGCGGTGAGCGCCAGCCACAGCAGCGTGAACCAGAAGCTGCGGGCCTGCCAGCGGAAGTGGCTGACGTAGAAGGCGCTCGGCAGCGAGTCGCGCTTGACGACGTTGATGACGATCGCCACCACCGACAAGAGGCCGGCCGAGAACCACGACAACGTGTGAAGCGCGTACGTCAGGTGCGTGAGGTTGCGCAGGCCGCTGTCGGCGGCGGGGCCGGCGGCACGGTGCGCCAGCGGCGTCGGGGCGGGCCAGGGGGCGTTCATGCGTGCTCGTCAGTCGGTGGTGGAGGGGGGCGGGGCTTCGCGCTCGCGGGCCAAGCGCTGCGCCTGTTCCTCGAGGCCGGAGAGTCCCTCGCGGCGGGCGAGCTCGGCCAGCACGTCGGCCGGCCGCGCGCCGAACTGCGCCAGCGCCACCATCGAGTGGAACCACAGGTCGGCGACCTCGGCCACCAGGCGCGCGCGGTCGCCGTCCTTGGCCGCCATCACGACCTCGGTCGCTTCCTCGCCGATCTTCTTCAGGATCGCGTCCGGGCCCTTGGCGAACAGGCGCGCGACGTAGCTCTTGTCGGGGTTGCCGCCGGCGTCCGGCCGCCGCGACTCGATGACGGCGGCCAGCCGCGCCAGCGTGTCGCCTGCGGTGTCGGCGGCGGTCGCCATCACTTCCGGTAGATGCGCTCGGGGTCGGCCAGCACCGGCTCGACCACCTGCCACTGCCGGCCGCCGCCCGCGCCGGGCTCCAGCCGGCTGAAGAAGCAGCTGTGGCGCCCCGTGTGGCAGGCGATGCCGGGCTCGCCGGCCGCCCGGCCGAGCTGGGTGACGCTGAGCAGGATCACGTCGGCGTCGCAGTCCAGCCGGATCTCGTGCACCCGCTGTACGTGCCCCGACTCCTCGCCCTTGTGCCAGAGGCGCCCGCGCGAGCGGCTCCAGTACACCGCCTCGCCGCGCTCGGCCGTGGCGGCGAGTGCCTCGCGGTTCATCCAGGCCACCATCAGCACGTCGTTGCTGCCGCGTTCCTGCGCGATGGCGGGAACCAGGCCGTCGGCGCCCCAGCGCACGGCGTCCAGCCAGGGCGTGCTCCGGGCGCAGGCGGCTGTGGCATCGGTGGAAACCATGCGGGCAGTTTAGTGGCAGCGTGTGCCGGCGCGGGCCGGGCGCGCTCAGCCCTTGGCGGGGACGGTGCCTTCGTCGTGCGTGGCACCGGTGAAGCCGCGCTCGGCGGCGAAACGGCGCAGCACCGGCACCGTGCCCGGCAGCACCGGCGCCACCTGCACCGGCAGCGCCTGCCAGGCCATCTGCTGGCCCTCGCGCATCACGAAGGCGCCGCGCCACGCGAAGACCTTGCAGAAGTTCAGCCGCACCAGCGCATGCGGGTAGTCGAACACCTCCACCTGCCAGCGCTTGACCTGCGCCGGCTCGACGTCGATACCGAGCTCCTCGTGCAGCTCGCGGGCGAGCGCCGCCTCGACGCTTTCGCCGGCCTCGACCTTGCCGCCCGGGAACTCCCAGTAGCCGGCGTAGGCCTTGCCCGCCGGGCGCGACGTGAGCAGGAAGCGCCCCTCGGGGCCCTCGGCGTCGAGCAGCACGCCGACGGCCACCTCGACCATCTCGCGGCCCGCGTTGCGCGGCGTGCCGGGGGCGACGACGGTGGGGGGGAGGTCCTCGGCCAGGTCGCGGCCGTCCGCGCCGCCGCCACGGGCCTCAGGCATGCCGCGCCGCGTAGTCGCGCGCGAACTGCTGCGCCACGCGCCCCGAGCGCGAGCCGCGTTCCAGCGCCCAGACGAGCGACTCCTTCTGCGCCGCCGCGAGCGCGCCTTCGGCCACGCCGAACGCGCGCAGCCACTGCGCGACGATGGCCAGGTACTCGTCCTGCGAGAACGGGTAGAAGCTGATCCACAGCCCGAAGCGTTCGGACAGCGAGATCTTCTCCTCCACCACCTCGCCCGGGTGCACTTCGCCGTCGGGGTGGTGCTTGTAGGTGAGGTTCTCGTCCATGTACTCGGGCAGCAGGTGGCGGCGGTTGCTCGTGGCGTAGACGAGCACGTTGTCGCTCGACTGCGCGACGCTGCCGTCGAGCACGCTCTTCAGCGCCTTGTAGCCGGGCTCGCCCTCGTCGAAGCTGAGGTCGTCGCAGTAGACGATGAAGCGCTCGGGGCGCGCGGCCACGAGATCGACGAGGTCGGGCAGCTCGACGAGGTCGGCCTTGTCGACCTCGATGACGCGCAGTCCGCGCGGCGCGAACTCGTTCAGGCAGGCCTTGATGAGCGAGCTCTTGCCGGTGCCGCGTGCGCCCGACAGCAGCACGTTGTTGGCGCCGCGCCCGGCCACGAACTGCTCGGTGTTGCGCACCAGCCGCTCCTTCTGGCCGTCGATCTCCTTCAGGTGCGAAAGCAGGATCGGCGAACGGTGCCGGACCGGTTCCAGCACCCGCGCCGCGCCGCGGCGGCGCAGGCGGAAGGCCATCGAGGCGTTCCAGTCGGGCTCGGCGGCGGCCGGCGGCAGCAGCGGCGCCAGGCGCGCGAGCAGCGTGTCGGCCCGCTCGATGAGACCCTGCAGCGCCTGGACGAGGCGGGGGTCGGCGGCGGGGTCGGTGCGGGTCATCGGGTGCCAGACGGGTTCAGGGCGCCTTGCGGTGCCGGGCAGTGTAGGGCGGCGATCTCGCGCACCTCGTCGTCGGCGATCGCGAACAGGCGGTCACCGGGCTGAGCGCGCACGGCGGTGCTGCCGGTGAACTCGCCGAAGGCGGGCAGCACCCCGACCGACGAGCCGAAGTGGAAGCAGGGCAGCCGCATGCGCCCCGGGCCACGCCCGGCCAGGTGCAGCGCCGGGTGCAGGTGGCCGGCCAGCACGTAGCGGCCGGCGGCATCGGGCTCGGGTTCGTGGCGCAGCGCCAGCGGGCCGAGCGGCCAGGGCTCGTCGACGACCTCCATCCGCCACTCGGCGGGCGGGTCGCCGGCCTTGGCGTCGTGGTTGCCGCGCACGAGGGTCAGGCGCAGCGCGGCGTGCCGGCGGCGCCAGTCGGCCACGGCGCGAACGGTGGCACTGGCCGCGATGTCGTCTGCGGCGGCCGCGCCGTCGCCAGGCCGCGCCAGCCGCTTCGCCGCGGGATGCAGCGGCGCGTGCAGCAGGTCGCCGAGGATCACCACCTGCCGCGCCCCAGTGGCGGCGACGGCGCGCGCCAGCCGGGCCAGCGTGCCGGCGGTGGTGCCTTCCGGCACCGGCACGCCCAGGCGCCTGAAGGCCTGTGCCTTGCCCAGGTGCACGTCGGCCACCAGCAGCGCACGCTCGGCTTCGAGGTAGGCGGCACGTTCGGGCAGCAGGCGCAGCGTCGCGCCGCCGATGCGGACCTCGGCGCCCACCTCCGACCTCCGGCTGCCAGGACTCGACGCAGTGCGGCCGCTGCCGGCGCTCAGGGTGCCAGGCGCGCCAGCGCCAGGTCCAGGTGCTCGCTGGGCAGCCGCTTGAAGCCGCTGCGCGCGTAGCGCTGCAGGCGGCCGATGACGAGCGACGTCAGCGCCGAGGCGATGGCCTGCGCGTCGACGGTGGGCGTGGCCGAGCCGGCCGCCTCGGCGGCGGCGCGCAGGCTGCCGCGCAACTGCGACTCCACGCGCTCGAAGAACTGGTTCATGCGCGCGTTCAGCCGCTCGTGCTCGAAGACCAGCGCGTCGCCGACCATGACGCGTGTCATGCCCGGGTTCTTCTCGCCGAACTGCAGCAGCACGGTGCAGATCTTGCGCGCCTGCAGTGCCGGCGACGGTTCGCGCTCGATCAGCTGGTTGACGAGCGTGAACACGCTCGACTCGATGAACTCGATCAACCCCTCGAACATCTGCGCCTTGCTGGCGAAGTGGCGGTACAGCGCCGCTTCGCTGACGTCGAGCTTGGCGGCGAGCGCCGCGGTGGTGATGCGCTCGGCGCCGGGCTGCTCGAGCATCGCTGCCAGCGTCTGCAGGATCTGCAGACGGCGCTCGCCGGGCTTGGGCCGCTTGCGCCGGGCCGCTGCGGCACCCGGGGCGGCGGCAGGGCGCTCGAGCGTCTGCGCGACCTCGTCGTCCTGGGGTACGGGCTGGGGCAGGGCAGACATCGACGCGGCGGACGACTCGGGCGGGGACACGGGCGGTGCGGTCGACGGGCGACAGGCGAAGGCGAACAAACTAGGGGGCCGGAAGATTCTGGCACAGGGCCCCAGCGTGGCACGGGGCAGGTAAACACCAACCAACTTCGCGCGCTGCAGCGTCTCAGCGGCGCAACAGCTCGCCGAGGCGGCGGATGCGCCGGTCGACGTAGCGTGGCCGCCCGGCCCCCGGCGGGCGCTGCGGCGCCGGCCCGGGCGGCCGGTCACCACGTGCGGCGGGCAGCCAGCGCTGCATCCACACCGTGCCCATGCCGATGCGACGCGCCGACTTCTGGTGCGCGAGCGTGTCTTCCACCAGCACGCAGCCAGCCGGCGGCACGCGCAGGCGCGCTGCCACCGAGCGCAGCATGCGGGCGTCGGGCTTGGGGCGCAGCTGCCCGAACATGTGCATGTGCTCGATCGACAGCACGGCTTCGAAGTGGTGGCCGATGTCGAGCGTGGCGAGCACGCGCCGCGCGTAGGCGGCCGGGGCGTTGGTGAGGATGAACTTGCGGCCGGGCAGCCGCGCCAGTGCCCGCAGGTCGGCACGGTGCCCGCGGATGCGGGCCTCCAGCCCCGGCAGCCGGTGCGTTTCGAGCAGGAAGTGCGCCGCCCGCACGCCGTGGTGGCGCACCAAGCCGAGCAGCGTGGCGCCGTAGCGCAGCCAGTAGCTGCGCCGCAGCGCGTCGGACTCGTCCCGGGACAGGCGCAGGTGCTGCTCGATGTACTCGCCGAAGGAGACGCGCAGGTGCGGCATGGACGCCGTCGAGGCGTCGTGCAGCGTGTCGTCGAGGTCGAACAGCCAGACCGTGCGGCGGCCGGTCACGGGCACCGTGCGCGCCTCAGTGCGAGCGGATCTTCGTGCCGTACGGCGCTTCGGTCAGGATCTCCAGCAGCAGCGCGTGCGGCACGCGGCCGTCGATGATGTGCACGGCGTTGACGCCGCTCTTGGCGGCGTCGAGCGCGCCGCTGATCTTGGGCAGCATGCCGCCGCTGATGGTGCCGTCGGCGAAGAGCTCGTCGATCTCGCGCGCCGAGAGGTTCGTCAGCAGCTTGCCGCTCTTGTCCAGCACGCCCGGCGTGTTCGTCAGCAGCAGCAGCTTCTCGGCGCGCAGCACCGTGGCCAGCTTGGCCGCCACGAGGTCGGCGTTGATGTTGTAGCTCTCGTTGTTCTCGCCGAAGCCGATCGGGCTGATGACGGGGATGAACTGGTCGTCCTGCAGCGCCTGTACCACCGCCGGGTCGATGGCGGTGATCTCGCCGACGTGGCCGATGTCGTGTTCCTTGCTCGGGTCGTCGCGGTCGGGCATCTTCAGCTTGTGCGCGCGGATCATGCCGCCGTCGCGGCCGGTGAGCCCCACCGCCTTGCCGCCGGCGGCGTTGATGAGGCCGACGATGTCCTGCTGCACCTCGCCGGCGAGCACCCACTCGACGACGCCCATCGTCTCGGCGTCGGTGACGCGCATGCCCTGGATGAAGGTGCCCTTCTTGCCCAGGCGGCTCAGCGCCTCGTCGATCTGCGGCCCGCCGCCGTGCACGACGATGGGGTTCAGCCCGACCAGCTTCAGCAGCACCACGTCCTCGGCGAAGTCCTGCTGCAGCGCGGGGTCGGTCATGGCGTTGCCGCCGTACTTGATGACCAGCGTCTTGCCGTGGTACTTGCGGATGTACGGCAGCGCCTGCGAGAGGATCTCGGCCTGGTCGCGCGGCGTGATGTGGGCCAGGTCGTGGGCGGCGGGCTCGGGCATGGCGGGCTCGAAGGTGGCGAAGGCGGCTGGGCCGGTGCGGGCATTGTAGGAAGCGGCGAAGCGCGGAACGAAGCGCGGCATGAAGCGCGACAATGGCGGCCGGACGTTCTTCCGTGGAGGCCGCTCGATGTCGTGCAGACGCAAGCTGTCGAAGCTGCTGGGTGCGGTGCTGCTCGCGCCGGCCGCGATGTTCGCCTTCGCGCAGGGCGCGTCGCAGGGCAGCGGCGAGGTGACCAAGATCGACAAGGCCGGCGGCCGCGTCGAGATCCGCCACGGCGGCATCAAGGCGCTGGACATGCCGCCGATGCGCATGAACTTCCGCGCGCGCGACGCGAAGATGCTCGACGGCCTCGCGGTCGGCGACAAGGTGCGTTTCACGGCCGAGAAGATCGACGGCCAGTTCACCGTCACGTCCATCGGCAAGGCGCCCTGAGCGGCATGCCGCGCGGCGCGAGGCCCGGGCGGGCGCGGGCGGGCGCTCGGCGCGGTGACGAGGCCCGCGGATGTCCTGGAGGTGACGCCGCGCCGCCGCCGCCGGCGCCATCATCGGCCACCGACGCTCCCGTCGCTGCACGACCCACTCCACCGCGAGACACCGAATGACCACGCTCACCACCTTGACCAACCACCAGGTCCGCCTGGCTGCCCGGCCGAAGGGCCTGCCCACCGACGCCGACTGGCAGTTCACCGAGGAACCGGTGGCCGAGCCGCCCGAGGGCGGCGTGCTCGTCAAGGTGCTGGCGCTGTCGCTCGACCCGGCGATGCGCGGCTGGATGAACGAAGGCAAGAGCTACATCCCGCCGGTGGGCCTCGGCGAGGTGATGCGCGCCGGCGGCATCGGCGTGGTCGTGGCGTCGAAGAACCCCGGCTTCCAGGTCGGCGACAAGGTCACCGGCTCGCCGGGCGTGCAGGAGTACTGGACCGTCGCGGCCGAGCAGATGAAGCGTTCGGGTCTGAGCCGCATCGACACGCGCCTGGGCACCGTGAGCCAGTGGCTGAACGTGCTTGGCATGCCGGGCATGACCGGCTACTTCGGCCTGATGGAGGTGGGCCAGCCGAAGGCGGGCGAGACGCTGCTCGTCTCCGGCGCCGCCGGCGCGGTGGGGCAGACGGTGGGGCAGCTCGCGCGCATCAAGGGCCTGCGGGCGGTGGGCATCGCCGGCGGGCCGGCGAAGTGCGAGTGGGTGGTGAAGGAGCTCGGCTTCGACGCGTGCATCGACTACAAGCAGCCGGCGCCGGCCGGCGTCGAGCGCTGGGACGCGGTGCGCGAGGGCCTGAAGAAGCACTGCGCCAACGGCATCGACATCTACTTCGACAACGTCGGCGGCGACATCCTCGACGCGGCGCTAGCGCGGCTGAACCGCAAGGCGCGCGTCGTCATCTGCGGCGCCATCAGCCAGTACAACAACGCCGGCGGCGGCATGGTAGGGCCGAAGAACTACATGTCGCTGCTGGTGAACCGCGCGCGCATGGAGGGCATGGTCGTGTTCGACTACGCCGACCGCTACCCGCAGGCGGTGGCCGAGATGGCCGGCTACCTGAAGGACGGCCGCATGAAGAGCCGCGAGGACGTGGTGGCCGGCGGCGTGCGCGCGTTCCCGGCGACGCTGCTCAAGCTCTTCAGCGGCGAGAACTTCGGCAAGCTGGTGCTCGAGGTGGCCAAGGAGTGAGAGCCTTCCACTAGAGGCCCTTGAACAGCTCCGGCAGCACGCGCTGCAGCGAGCGCGCCAGCGTCTCGCGCAGCAGCAGCACTTTCTCCGGCGGCGTCAGGTAGTTCCACGGGTCCACCGCCGCCGCCGGCGTGCTCGACCCGACGAGGAACTGCTCGTCGATGACGTGGCTGCGCACGACCTTGGCGCTGTCGGTGTCCATCAGCGTCAGCTCGACGAGCACGTGCGGTGCGAGCGCGCCGTTGGCGACGGCGCCGGTCTGCACGTCGCGCACCTTGTAGTCGGCGTCGAGGTAGAAGCCGAGGCCGTCGACGCGGCCGCGCCCGATGGCTGTGCCGTCGGCCGTGGCGGCACGCACGTCGCCGCGCCAGCGCGTCAGCAGCAGCACGTGGCTCAGGCGCCGCTCGCGCACGGCCTGCAGGATCCACGGCGGCAGCGCCCCGTCGCGCGCGCCGGAGGCGATGTGGCGCTGCTCGGCGGCCGGCAGCGTGGTGTTGGTGCCGAACGAGAGCACCGAGATGCCGGGGCGCAGCTTCGCGGCCGCCTCGCGCACCTCGCGCCCCGCGATGACGTCGAAGCCGATGTTGCGGTACTCGTGCGTCTCGCGCCGCGCCATGTCCGTGCGCGTGTCGGTGACCGCTGGCGCCACCGTGACCTCGATGCCGTCGCCGAGCAGCGAGAACACGCCGAGCGTCTTGATCGACCGCAGCGCCGCCTCCTGCCCGACCGCCGGCCAAGCCACCGCCGCCCCGAGCCCCCCGAGCACTCCCAGCACCCACCGCCGAACATTCACCCGCCACCTCACCCAGCTCAACCTTCACCCAACCAACCCGCGCCCCATCACGCGCCATGAGCGGCGGCGCAGCCGTCCGCTCGAGGGCCCGAGGAGCGGCGCGGCGCGCGCAGCGCGTCCGCACTGCTCAGAAATGGATCCCCCGCATCAGCTGCTGCATCGCCACCGCCTCGGCGCTCAGCTGCGGCTTCGCCGCCTTGTCCCCCTTTGCCGCCGCCGAATCCGGGAACATGCGGAAGCTCGTGTTCATGACGATCTGCGCCACGCGCGGCACGATCGCGTGCAGAACCTCGCCGAAGGTGCCCAGCCTTGTGGCGATGCGCACCGGCTTGTTGATGCAGGCCTCGGCCACCAGGCCGGCCGCGTCCTCGGGGCTCAGCGTCGGCACGTTCTGGTAGATCTTCGTCGGCGCGATCATCGGCGTGCGCACCAGCGGCATGTTGATCGTCGTGAACGTGATGCCCTGGTCGGCGAACTCGCTGCTGGCGCAGCGCGTCCAGGCATCGAGCGCCGCCTTGCTGGCCACGTAGGCACTGAAGCGCGGTGCGTTCGTCAGCACGCCGATCGAGCTGATGTTGACGACGTGGCCGCGGCGCTTCGCCACCATCGAGGGCAGCAGCCCCATCGTCACGCGCAGGCAGCCGAAGTAGTTCAGCTGCATCGTGCGCTCGAAGTCGTGGAAGCGGTCGTAGCTCGACTCGATGGCGCGGCGGATCGAGCGCCCGGCGTTGTTGATGAGGAAGTCGACGCCGCCGTGCTTGTCCAGCAGCAGCGCGACGAAGCGGTCGCAGTCGGCCATGTCGGCGAGGTCGGCCGGATAGGCGATGAACGCATAGCCCTTGGCCTTCGCCTCGGCGCAGGCCTCGTCGAGCTTGGCCTGCTCGCGGCCGCAGATGATGGTGGTGGCACCCGCCTCGGCGAACTTGTGCGCTGCCGCCAGCCCGATGCCCGAGCTGCCGCCGGTGACGAGGACCACCTTGCCGCCCACCGTGCCCTTCAGCGAACGGTCGATGAACAGCGCCGGGTCGAGGTGTCGCTCCCAGTAGTCCCACAGCCGCCACGCGTAGTCGTGCAGGTTCGGGCACTCGATGCCGCTGCCCTTCAGCACCGCGTCGAGGTCGCGCCGGTCGTAGCGCGTGGGCCAGTTGAGGAAGGTGAAGATGTCCTCGGGCAGCCCGAGGTCCTTCATCACCGCGTGGCGGATGCGGCGCACCGGGGCCAGCGCCATCATGCCCTTCTTCACGCTCTTCGGGATGAACCCGAGCAGCGCCGCGTTGATGAAGAGGTTCATCTTCGGCGCGTGCGCAGCCTTGCTGAAGATGTCGAGCACGTCGCCGACGCGGTAGCCCGTCGGGTCGACGAGGTGGAAGGCGCGGCCGGCGATGTCGTGCTTGGTGTTCGCCGGAAGGTGGCTGATGTGGTCGATGCACTTCACGACGAAGTCCACCGGCACGATGTTGATGCGCCCGCCCTCCAGCCCGACGCTCGGCATCCACGGCGGCAGGAACTGCCGCATGCGCTGGATGAGCTTGAAGAAGTAGTACGGGCCGTCGATCTTGTCCATCTCGCCCGTCTGGCTGTCGCCGACGACGAAGGCGGGGCGGTACACCGTCCACGGCACCTTGCACTCGGTGCGCACGATCTTCTCGCTCTCGTGCTTGGTCGAGAAGTACGGGTGATCGAGGTTCTCGGCCTCGTCGAACATGTCCTCGCGGAACACGCCTTCGTACAGGCCCGCCGCGGCGATGCTGCTGACGTGGTGCAGGTGCTTGGCGTCCACCGCCTTGGCGAACTCGACGAGGTTGCGCGTGCCGTCGATGTTGACCTGCACCTGGCTCTCCTCGTCGGCGGCGAGGTCGTACACCGCGGCGAGGTGGTAGACGGCGTCGATCTCGCCCTTCATCGCCTTCAGCGTCTCGGCGGCCACCCCGAGCTTCTTCGCCGTGAGGTCGCCGGCCACGGGGATGGCGCGCGCCTTCGTCGTGCCCCAGTACTCGAGCAGGTCGGCCACCTTGCCTTCGCTGCCGGCGCGCACGAGGAACGACACGGTCGTGCCGCGCCGCGCGAGCAGGGCCTTGACGAGGCGCTTGCCGATGAAGCCGGTGGCACCGGTGACGAAGTAGTGCATCTGTGGGTTCCTCCTCGCAGGGCATGTCGTGCGCGGCCGCGCCGGACATGGCCGGCGCGCCGCTGGGCGCGGCAAGGATAGAGCGCACTCACTAGAGAAAGGCGCTGCGGGCCCCACGGGTGAACCCTATATTCGACGTCGGACGAGGCGATCGCGCGCACCCACGCGCCCACACGAGAGGACGAGACATGGTCAAGAAGATCAGCAAGCCCGCCGACGGCGGCGGCACGAAGGCCGGCGGTGCCGGCGGCACCGCGGGCTCGCTCAACGCCAGCAAGCTGGCGGGCTCGGTGAAGGACTCGGCGCAGCAGATCTGGCTCGCCGGCATGGGCGCCTTTGCCAAGGCGCAGGAAGAAGGCGGCAAGGTCTTCGAGGCGCTCGTCAAGGAAGGCATGAGCCTGCAGAAGAAGACCCAGGGCCTGGCCGAGGACAAGATCGCCGAGATGACCGGCCGCATGAGCGCGATGGCGGGCACCGTCACCGCCAAGGCCGGGCAGAACTGGGACAAGCTCGAAGCCATCTTCGAGCAGCGCACGGCCAAGGCGATGCACAAGCTCGGCGTGCCGACGGCCAAGGACGTGCAGGCGCTCACCGCGCGCGTCGACGAGCTCGCGGCGGCGGTGGCGAAGCTGAGCCACGCCCGCGGCGGCAAGGCGGCCGCGCCGGCCGGGCGCGCGGCCGCGCCGCGCGCGCGCAAGGCCGCGGCGAAGTCGGCGACCTGAGTCGCCGAGGGACGATGCGCCGCCACGGCCCTGGAGCACTGACGGCGCGGCCGGACAGCCGCTCTCGCAGTGCACCTGCGGGCCGCGCCGGGCCGCGGCGGGTCGGGCTGGCGCTTGCCGGGGGCGGGCCGCTCGGCGCCGTCTACGAGATCGGTGCCCTCGTCGCGCTCGAGGAGGCGCTGCCGGGCCTGGCGATGACCGAGCTCGACGGGTACGTCGGCGTTTCCGCCGGCGCGCTCGTCGCCGCGGGGCTGGCCAACGGCATGACGCCGCGCCAGCTGTGTGCCGCGTTCATCGAAGGCGAAGGTCCGCGCGACGACCGCATCCATCCCTCGCTGTTCTTCCGGCCGGCCCTCGGCGAATACGCGGCGCGCCTGGCGCGCCTGCCTGCGCTGCTGGCGCAGGCCGCCGCCAGCCTGGCCGTCGGTGGCCCTTTCGGCGGCGGGTTCGGCGGCTCCTTCTCGTCGCCGCTCGGCCGACGCTCGCTGCTGCTGGCCCTCGAGCGGCTCGGCCAGGCGCTGCCCACGGGCCTGTTCAGCAACGAGCCGCTGCGCGAACGTGTGCACGATGTCTTCTCCGCGCCCGGCCGCACCGACGACTTCCGCCGGCTGGCGCGGCGCCTGGTCGTCGTCGCCACCGACCTGGACAGCGGCAGCGCCGCGCCGTTCGGGCTGCCGGGCTGGGACGCGGTGCCGATCTCGCGTGCCGTGGCGGCGAGCGCGGCGCTGCCGGGGCTGTTCCCGCCGGTGCCGGTCGACCTGCCCGGGCCGGGCGATGCGCCGGGGCACGCGCAGCGGCGCTGGTTCGTCGACGGCGCATTGAAGAAGACGTTGCACGCGCGCGTGCTGCTCGACATGGGCATGGACCTGCTGCTGTGCGTGAACCCGCTCGTGCCCTTCGATGCCACGGCGGCCGGTGTCGCCGCGGAGCTGCGCCAGCACCGCGTGCTCGGCGGCGCGCACGATCGCATCCCGCAGCTCGTGCGCGGCGGGCTGCCGGTGGTTCTGTCGCAGACCTTCCGCACGCTCATCCATTCGCGGCTGGAGCTCGGCCTCAAGGGCTACGAGGCCAGCCACCCGGGTACCGACATCCTGCTGTTCGAGCCAGACCAGCGCGACCCGGCGCTTTTCCTCGCCAACATCTTCAGCTACTCGCAGCGGCGCGGCCTGGCCGAGCATGCCTACCAGCGCACGCGCGCCGACCTGCGCTCGCGGCGCGGCAGCCTGCGCCCGATGCTGGCGCGGCACGGCCTGGCGCTCGACGACGCCGTGCTCGACGATCCGGCGCGGCACCTGCTGCGCCGGCACCGCCCGCCGCCCGGCGGCCAGGCGGCGCAGACGTTGCGCCGGCTGGACGAGGTGCTGGCCGACCTGCAGCGCATGCTGCCGCAGCCGGCGTAAGCCGCCGCCAGGCCGCGACGGCGACCCTGCGCCGGCGGTGCGGCGGGCGGCCCCGGGGCGGACGGCGGCGTTCCCGCCCGGTGCACCCCCGGTGCCGTGCGCCGTCGGTCACGCCACGGCCGCACGCCGGCCGCTCAAGCGCTGCCGGAGCGGGCCGATATGTGTTGCAGAGCCGCCCCAGCGGCTCCACCTTCCGCGCGCAGGCGCCTGGCCTGCGAAGTCTTCGTCGTCGCCCCGTCTGCCGCCGCCATGTCAGCCAGCACCGACTTTGCCGCCACGATCAGCGAACCCCGGCTCGGCAGCGCCGAGCTGCCGCCGGTGCCCGCCGGCGGCGACCTGCTGCGTGGCCGGCTGATGCAGCGCTCGCTGCAGGGGCTGCTCGATCGCGTGCCCGACTCCCGCGCGGCGCTGCCGCACCTGGCCGCGCTCGAGGTGGCGCTGATCCACCAGGGTGCCGGCGCGGTGCAGGCGATCTCGCAGAAGGGCCTGGCGAAGATCCAGCATCAGCTGCGCGTGCTGCCGCTGGACCCGGCCGACGGCAGCCTGCAGGACCTGGTGGCGCTGGTGCAGCGCACGCTGCGCCAGCACGCCCGCGGCCAGGAGCAGACGCACCAGCTCTCGCCGCACGACCCGCAGAGCACGGTGGTCATCACCGAAGGCAGCGAGAGCGACTTCATGAACGCGCTGGCCGAGGCGCGGCGCGGGGGCGCCGGGCACTGACCCGTGTCGCCGCGGGGCCGCGCGGCGGCCCGGCCGGCCCTCACCCCAGGTAGCGCCGCTCCAGGTGCGCGCGGAAGTGCGCCGGGTTCAGAGGCTCGCCGCTGGCCCGCGTGGCCAGCTCGTCGGTGCTCCAGCGGCTGGCCTGGCTCCAGATGTTCTCGCGCAGCCAGTCGAAGACCGGACCGAAGTCGCCGCCTTCGATGCGGCGGTCGAGCTCGGGCATCGCCCGGCGCATCGCCGCGAACCACTGCGCGGCGTACATCGCGCCGAGCGAGTAGCAGGGGAAGTAGCCGAACAGCGCCTCGGGCCAGTGCACGTCCTGCAGCGGTCCGTCCTTGAAGTTGCCGCGCGTGTCGAGGCCGAGCAGCTCCATCATCTTCGCGTCCCACAGCGCCGGGATGTCCGCAGGCTCGATGTCGCCTTCGATCAGCGGGCGCTCGATCTCGTAGCGCAGGATGATGTGCGCGGCGTAGGTCACCTCGTCGGCGTCGACGCGGATGAGGCCGGGCTTCACGCGCGTCATCAGCCGGTGCAGGTTGGCACTCTCGTAGGCCGGGTGCGGGCCGAAGGCGGCGGCCACGAGCGGCGCCAGATGCCGCACGAAGCCCGGGTGCGCGCCGAGCTGCATCTCGAAGCTCAGGCTCTGGCTCTCGTGCAGCGCCATCGAGCGCGCGTTGGCCAGCGGCTGCCCGAGCCAGTCGCGCGGCAGGTTCTGCTCGTAGCGGCCGTGCCCCGTCTCGTGCACCGTGCCCATCAGGCTGCCGAGGAACTCTTCCTCGGAGAAGCGGGTCGTCATGCGCACGTCCTCGGGCACGCCGCCGCAGAACGGGTGGGCGCTGACGTCCAGCCGGCCGGCGTCGAAATCGAAGCCGAGCAGGCGCATCGCCTGCTCGCACAGCGCGCGCTGCCGCTCCACCGGGAAGGGGCCGGGGGGCTGGACCACCTTCTCGTCGGCCTGCCGCGCCATGACGCGCTGCACGAGGCCCGGCAGCCACTGCCGCACGTCGCCGAAGATGACGTCCAGCCGCGCGCAGGTCATGCCCGGCTCGAAGCGGTCCATCATCGCGTCGAACCTGCCGAGGCCAGTCTCGGCAGCGAGCAGCGCCGCCTCCTCGCGCGCGATGGCCAGCACCTCGGCGAAGTTGTCGACGAAGCCGGCCCAGTCGTTGGCCGGGCGCTGCGTGCGCCACGCGTGCTCGCAGCGGCTGGTGGCCAGCTGCCGGCGCTGCACCAGCCGCTCGGGCAGCGCGTTCGAAAGCCGCCACTCGCGCCGCATCTCGCGCAGGTTGGCGCGCTGCGCGTCGCTGAGCGGCTCCTGCTCGGCGCGGGTGAGCTGGTCGGGCAGCCTCGCGTCGGTGCGCATGCGGTGCAGCAGCGCGGCCATCTCGGCCATCGCGGCGGCACGCGCCTCGATGCCCTTGGGCGGCATGTTGGCGGCCTGGTCCCAGCCGGCGATCGACTGCAGGTGGCCCAGGTGGTGCATGCGTGTCCAGGTGGACGCGAGTTCGTCGTAGGCGGGCGTGCTCATGGCGGCCATTCTGACCCGCGGCGCCCGGCGTGCACCAGCTGCAAGGTCTGCGAGTTCGCGGGGGCGGCGGCCCGGGCGCGCTCTCGAGAAGCTGGACCTTC